>JBIIOL010000517.1:0-3057 GCA_044336965.1 Pirellulales bacterium
TTTTCGAGCCTCTGGCTGCAGCACCGCTGATCTCCGCAGCGGCCGGATTGGCCCTGGGTTTGCGGAACTGGCGAGCATGAACGTGGCGCGGGCGGCGGATTGCTATCGACAGGCGGCACGGCTCGATCGACTGCTCTCTACCGACGGTCGCATTGTGTTTCGCGCGATGTTCGGCGCGTATCGATCATTGTTCGCCGCGGTACGGCAGGCGGGCACGCGGATTTTCACGGAGCGTGTACGGCCCGGTCGGCTCCGCATCATAGGGTCGACCGTGGCAGCACTCGCAGTCGGTCCAAGGCCTCCGCTGGGTGGCCGCAGTGTGGGGAAACGCTACGCATGAATACCATGACTGAACATGACATGACTGATCCGTCGCGTTCCGCAGCAGTTCACCCCGCCCGGCCGCATGTCGTCGTGGTCGGTGGCGGTCTGGCCGGTCTCGCGGCGGCGGCATCGCTCTCCTCGACCGACGTCCGTGTCACCGTGCTCGAGGCGCGTCGTCGTGCCGGTGGTCGGGCGGCCTCGTTCGAGGACCCGGTGGCGGGCGGCCTCGTCGATGCCTGCCAGCACGTGGCGATGGGATGCTGCACGAACTTTCTCGATCTCTGCCGGCAGGCCGGTCTGTCGGACGCCCTTCGCCGCGACCGCACCCTGTGGTTCATCGGTCCCGATGGCGATCGGGCTGCCTGCACGCCGTCGCGCATGCTCCCGGCGCCGATGCACCTCACGCCGCTGCTCCTCGGCATGCGGCACTTTTCATTTCGCGAGAAGCTGTCGCTCGGAATGGGCATGCTGAAGCTGGCGCGGTATCGAGTGCCGGCTGGTGGCGAGGCGGACCCGGCGGGCAGCACGGCGCTTGCATGGCTCCAGTCGGCGGGCCAGCCTGAGCGGGTGATCCGGCTCTTCTGGCAGCCGGTGCTCGAGAGCGCGCTGGGTGAATCGATCGATCTCGTGAGCACAACTGCGGCGCGGAAGGTGGCGGTCGATGCCTTTCTCGCCCATCGCGACGCCGCCGACATGTTTGTGCCCACCGAACCGCTCGGCAGCCTGTTCGGTGATCGGCTCGTGGCGTGGCTGGAGGGCCGCGGCGTGACGATTGACGCGGGCCGGAGCGTGATGGCGATTGAACGGGATGCTGAAGGTCGGGCCTCTGCCGTGATCCACGCCGCAGGTCGCACGGCCTGCGACGCCGTGATCATCGCCCTGCCGTGGCGGCAGGCGGCGCGGGTCGTCCCCGATCTCGTGCCTGCGGCCGATGAAACGTTCGTCGGCTCACCGATCACGGCGGTGCATCTCTGGTTTGATCGCGACTGTATCGACCTGCCGCATGCGGTGCTCGTGGACCGCGTCTCGCAGTGGGTGTTTCGCCCCGACGCAGCCGAAGGGCGCCAGACGGGCTACTGCCAGGTGGTCATCAGCGCTTCCCGCGGGCTCCTCGGCGGTGATCGCGAGGCACTCGTGGCCACTGTCGTGGCGGAACTGCGAGAGACGTTTCCCGCGGCCCGCGATGCCGTGCTCGTCGATGCGCGGGTGGTCACCGATCCCACCGCCGTGCTTTCGGTGCGGCCGGGCGTCGATGCCTTTCGGCCGGCCGCGGTCACAGCCGTGCCGAATCTCTTTCTGGCCGGCGATTGGACCGCCACCGGCTGGCCCTCCACGATGGAAGGCGCCGTGCGGAGCGGTCGGCTTGCGGCTGGTGCGATCGGTCGTCATCTGGGCAGGACCGTCGCTCCGCTCACGGCCGATCTGGCGAAGAACCCGGTCGTGAGACTGCTGACGGGGAATCGCTGAGCCCTTCCAGAAAGGTTTTGATCGCGCCAGCCAGCGTGCGGCCGTCGACCACGGCGTGTTCCCAGAGCTGCCACATGTCGAGCGCGGCCCGCGGCCGTCGGCCGATGCCGGCCAAGGCCGCCCCCAGCCGCCGCATGCCCGACTGCGGCTGGACGAGTGCGGCGATCTCCTTGGGTAGATCCTGCGACGCGTCGTCCGAGATCACACGAATCGAGACACAGGGCAGGCCGGCGGCTCGGGCCGCCGTCGCCACCGCATAGGTCTCCATGTCGACAAGGCTCGCTCCGGTGGCCATAGCCAGTTCCCGCTTCGCCGCGGCCGTCGTCACCACGGCATCGACGCTCACGATCGCGAGCCCGTCACTGCTGGTCGCCCTGCCAGCCGCTCCTGCCGCGGCCCCCTGCCCTGTCGCTGCCACGGCGATTGGTGGGCCTCCTGTGCGGTTGATGGATCGTCGTGCGTAAACGATCGCGCCGCGAGCGAGTGCGGGGGCGAGCCCTCCGGCGAAGCCGGGCGACAGGATCAGCTGCGGTCGATGGCCGTCGATCAATAGCCGCGTCGCCCGCCCGGCAGACTCGCCGCCGGCGCCGCCCACGCACCACGCGACCTGTCGGCCGGCTACGACCCCCTCATAGAGCGTGAGCCCGGCCGCCGTGAGTTCCACGGTCTCGGTTGCCAGCCCTGCGAAGGCATCGGCCTCGACGGGCATCGCGAACACGATGCCTGCCGCGCATGCAGTCCGCGACGATGGAGGGGGAGGGTTTTGCATGGTGAAAAAGAAGACGGCCTGCCGCCCGGTGCCCCCCCAGGCCACGGCGGCAGGCCGTCAGATCATGTGGCTGATGGTCAGCCGGTGTGCGTTTTCTAGTGGCCGACGAGATAGTGGAGGACGGAGAGCGGATTCCACCAGCATACGCCCGAGCATCGGGCGCAGTCGCATGGTTCGCCGGGCACCATCTTCACCTCATACTTCGGCACCTTCTCCACCGTCTCTTCACCCGGCTGCGTGTAGAGTTTTTTCTTCGTGTAGATCTGGCCGCAAGGCGGGCTGCAGCGGCATTCGGCAGGTTCGGTGCAGAAGCACTCTGCCGCTCGGGCGCAGGCAGGTTCGCATGTCATCGTGTACTTCGTCTTCGTGGACTTCTTCTCGTCCCATGAGGATTTGCATGCGGGTTCGCATGGCGGACTCGCGGCGTGGTTCGTGCAGTTCGTGCAACGCGGCCCGTCGCAGGTGCAGTCGGCCGCACCGGAAGCGGTCAGGCATGC
>JBIIOL010000518.1:0-3046 GCA_044336965.1 Pirellulales bacterium
GAAGGTGTCGATGCAGTTGTCCATCCGGTCGGCCTCGTCTTGCGCGATGTCGACCGGCCCATGCAAAGCCTCGCCCAGAAACCAGAATCCCGTGCCGACGACCGACTCGTTCGCCCCGGTCTTCGCATCGACCCGCGGCCGCTCGACGAGATCGCCGGCAATCTGCTCTCGAACGAACTGGTCGTAGGGCAGGTCGTCGTTGAACGCCTTCACGACCCAGTCGCGATACTGCCAGGCGTTGGGAATCCGATAATCGAACTCGTGTCCCCTCGCCTCGCCATACCTCGCCACGTCGAGCCAGTGCCTCGCGAACCGCTCGCCATAGTGGGGCGAGGCGAGGAGCTGGTCGACGTAGCGATCGAAGGCATGCGGGTCAGGATCAGTGGTCACACGCGCGACGTCTGCGGGAAGAGCCGGCAGACCGGTGAGCATCTCCGCTGCCCGCCGGACGAGCGTCTCACGGGAGGCTTCTGCCGCCGGTTCGAGCCCAACCGCCTCGAGCCTCGCGAGCACGAAGCGATCGATGTCGCCGGCACACCAGGCGGCGTTCTTGACCGGCGGCGGCGGCGTGACACGGGGCGGATGCCAGCACCAGTGTTCCGCCTTCCGCTTGGCGATATCGAAGGCCTCGACGCCGCTCTTCGTGGTGCCTGCTGGCGTGCCATCATCCGGCCACGGCAGCCCGCGACGGACCCATTCCTCGATCGTCTGGATCGCTGCCGCCGGCAGTTTTCCGTCGGGCGGCATCTGGAGATCGCCGTCGTAGCGAACCACCTTCACAAGCAGGCTCTCGTCGGGTTTACCGGCAACGGCCACGCCTTCGGCAGAGAGAAACTCGGCACGGGAATCGAACGACAGGCCACCCTCCGGGTCGCCCGCCTTCGCCGAATGGCACTCGGCGCAGTGCTGCACAAGCAACGGCCGCACCTTCGACTCGAAGAATTCGAGGTCCTCGGCGCGGGCGGGCGCGGCCTCGCGGCTGCCCGTCACCGCCTCGGCCCGGACGGCACCGGCCCCGAGCAGGGCCGCCAGACAGACGGCCGCCACAAGCCCTAGCTGGAGGGCCTGCCGGCGATGGCGTTTGGACGGGATCACGTTCATCACTGCCCAATCTCCCATCACCGCGCTCCCATCACCGCAAACTGGAACGACTCTATTGTATCTCGGCAAACACCCCGCAGGAGCCGGGGGGCGGTTGCTGTCAGGTCCTCTCAATTACCGCAACGGGGGCCACGGCACGGCGACGCCATCCACGCCCAACACGTGGAAATGGTGGACATTCGGCACGTTGGCCTGCCATTTCCAGACGGCACGCTTGTCAGGCGACACTTCCACCAGCCGCACGCCGTCTCTTCCGATCCGGTAGCTGGCTATCATCGTGTTGCCACTGGGCAGCCGCTGGATGCCGCAGGCATCGTTGATGGCAGCGTCGACATCCGCGGCCGTGATCTCCCACCGCAGCTTCCCGTCCCTGCCGTACTCGACCACGCGGTTGCCGTTGGTGAGCCCCGCAAGGATGCCGCCATCAGCCAGGCTGATCGCCGTGAAGGGCCAGCTGTTGACCTTCGCGTCGCCGGGCACGTGCGTGTCGATGCGGGAGAGTTCCTTGCCTGCGGCGTCGTAGCGGATGATCGCGAAGTCGAGCAGGTGCGGCACGAGATAGGTGCCGTCGGCCTGCTTCCTCGCCATCCGCGACTGCATGTGGGCGTTGTGCTTTTGGCACGCAAGGGGAAACTCCACCTTCACTGCGCCGTCGGCGGCGATCTCGAGCAAACGCGGGTTCGGCCCGGCCTCCGTCAGCACATAGGTTCCCTCGGGCGTCTTCTGGATGCTGTTCACCTCGTCCTGCGTGCCGTCATACCGCCAGACGATCTCGTCGGCCGTACCATTCGTGCCCCGCTTGATCTCGACTGCCGCGCCCTTCGGCGTGCTCCCGCCCTTCGATAATGCCAAGAGCACGTTGCCGTCGGACAGCACCCAGCCCTCACGAGTACTGGCCGGCCACGACCACTCGACCACGCCCTCAGGATGGTCGGGCGTGATATCGACGATGGCGGTCCGGCCTCCGCAGACGAGGATCCGCCGCGAGCCGCTCGTCGCATCAGCCGCATGGAGGCCGCCCGCCAGGCAGGCGGCCACGCCCACCAACAGCATCGACATGAAAGAAATCCTGAGTCTTGGAACGCATCCGGTGCGATGGCAGTGCATGGGTCGAGACCTCGGGGAGTGGAATGCCTTCACCCTATCACGACCCGACCGCCACCGGTTACGCATTGCTGCCACAAACGTTGCCAAAAACACCCACGAAAGAGCCGGTAGACTGATGCCACCATGATCGCTCGTCAGTCACTGAAGTCAGTCAGCCCTGCATCGCCACCTCGCGACGTGCCGCGCACGCCCGGCCGCCGCGTGGCGCTGCTCGTGGAAACGTCGAAGGCATTTGGCCGCGGCGTGCTGCGGGGCGTGAGCCGCTGGCTGCGGGAGCACGAGCCGTGGAGCCTCTACGCCGACGAACGTGGCTTCGAGGAGGGAGTGCCGCCGGGGCTCGAGATGTGGCAGGTCGACGGCGTCATCTCTCGTGTGCCGCGGGACCGCCTGCCGGCGGCCTGGCGGGAGGGCAAGGTGCCGCTGGTATCGCTGCGATGGGAGGAGGGCAGCGGCCCGTCGCCCGGCATCCATGCCGATGAGGCCGCCATCGCTCGAGCCGCAGCCGACCACCTGCTCGACCAAGGATTCACCCAGCTCGGTTTCTGCGGCGTCCGCACCCGCTGGTCACAACTCCGCGAGGAGGCATTCGCCGCACATGCCGCCGCCCGTGGTGCCACGGTGCACCTCTTCGAATCGCCGCAATCCAGCCAGATGGGCATGCGAGTGGATGCCGTGCCGGCCATCGCTCGCTGGATCGAATCGCTGCCGCGGCCGGTGGGCATTATGGCGGCCTACGATGTCAGGGCACTGGAGGTGCTCGACGCCGTACGGTCGCTCGGGCTCGCATGCCCCGACGACGTGGCCGTGATCGGCGTCGACGACGACGAGGTGCTCTGTA
>JBIIOL010000519.1:0-3045 GCA_044336965.1 Pirellulales bacterium
CGACGGTGGTGGCGTCGGCGAGCCCGGCATGGCCGTGCCCGCGGGCTTCTTCCTATTCGAACAGATTAAGAAGACGATCTTCAGGGAGCGATGAATCGAAATTCGACCGCATAAGACACCTCCAGTGCCGACGATCCGTGCCGGGTGGGGAAAGGCGAACAATACCAACGGAGGTCTGCAGAGGGTCATCCATAACCCGCCGCCACCTCTCGAAGACGTGCAAGTTATACGGCTGCCGACCGAAGGCGGTTCGCGGCAGCGGAGATTTCTTGAGGAATTTTCGGACGGTCGCCCCGACCGGCCAGGCGTTGGATGGTCCGGCGTTCGGACGCAACTCCTGTCCCCTCAACGCCTTGCGGTCTCCCGGCCCAGGCCAGCAATTCTCGTTTTAAGGTCGCGGCGATGGCGGAGGATCAGGAAAACAGGGGGTTTTGTCCGCTTGGACACCTGGTATTGAGGCGGCGTACGGCCCCTTCGTCGAAGACTCCCTGTCGAGTTCATGAGCCACCGGGGAGGGGGATGATGCGTTGCATTCCAGGATCGATGCCTTTTGGGCTGCTGAAGACCATGGGTTTGGCTGGGGTGATGGCCCACGTGCTCTTCGCGGCGCCAGGGCGGGCCGAGGCCGAGGTCGACGATGTCCCGGCTGCAGTCTCCCCATCGGCCACCGAACCATCCACCGCGACCGCCACTGACCCCGCGGACTCGGAGGATCCCTTCGCGGCAGTGGACGAGCCGGCCCTGCCGGCAGGCGGGGCACGCGGGGTCCGGGTACGCGTCAAACTCGACGTCACGGGGGAACTCCTCGCACCCGCCGGCCCCGATGCCGCGCCGGTTCGTGAGCCGGTCGAGTTGGCGGCACGGTTTGATTTCGAAGAGACATCGTCCATCCCCTCCGCTCCAGAGGCGGCCACGGTGGTTCGCCGTGCGTACCGCGACGCCACGGCATCGATGCGGTTCGGCGACGCCACGACCACGGCAACGCTCGCAGCCGATGCCCGTCAGGTGTGCGTGGTCCGTCAGGGCACCACGCCGATGCCATACCTCGACGACGGATTCCTGTCGGGCGAGGAGTCCGACCTGCTCGAGACTCCATTTGATTCACTGCTGATCGATGATCTTATGCCCAGGAAAACGACGTCGATCGGCGAGGTGTGGGAGATTCCGGCAGACATCACCGCCGGCCTTCTGGCCATCGATACGGTTGAGTCGGGGGTGATCGAGGCCCGCATCCAGGGTGTCGCCGAGGACCGGGCAACGGTCACGTTCGCCGGCATCATCGACGGGGCCGTCGACGGGGTGCCGACCCACGTGACCGTCGAGGGCAGCTTTGCCGCGGCCGCGACGAGCGTGGCCGCAGCCGCAGTCGCCACCGATCCCGACGTGGATACCGGCTCGGATTCCGAACCGGCTCGGTACGATCTGCACGGCCGTGTCGCGCAGCTGTCCGCCGTCATTCGGGAGAGACGGCAGGCGAGCCATGTTGCGCCCGGATTCGAGGTGGAGGCACGGCTGCTCGTGGCGCGCACGCCCCGTTCACCGGACGTGGGACTGGTCGCGAATGGGGAGATGGAGTCCGAACGGCAGGCGGATCAGGTCGCCGATGTGGCGGACGTCGCCAGCCGGGCGGGATCCGGTCAGGATCGTCCACCGCGGCGGCGTGGCGAGGGCGGACCAGGTCGGGTGTGGTATCGCGACGCGCAGGGGCGTTTCGATCTTGTTCATGACGTGCGATGGCGGCGGGTGGAGGACGGGCCTAACGGCCTCGTGATGAGGCTGGTCGATCGGGGCGCCTTGGTGGGACAGTGTTCGATGACGAGCCTGCCGCGGGCCCCGGCCACCTCGCTGCCCACCCGGGAGGAGGTGCAGCGGGATGTCGAGCGGTCGCTGGCCGGGCAGGTCGTTCGCATCGACTCGGCCGAGGAAACCGATCGTGCCGACGGACTGAAGGTCGTGCGGCTCGCCTCGTCGGGCACCGCAGGGCGGCTCCCGTTCCGCTGGGTTCACTACGTCCTGGCGGCGCAGGACGGCAGCCGTGTCAGCGTGACGTTCATGTTTGAAGAGTCGATGCAGCAGCGGTTCGGGGACGTCGACCGCCAGCTGATCGAGGGGTTGAGGCTGCCGGCCGCCCGACCGCATCCAGACAGCGTGGAGCCGCCTGGGCCGACGGCGGCCGTCCCTGCCGGCGACCGGCAAACGCCGCGATGAACGCGGTTTTCCCCGAATTGCGAAGGCCTGTTGACGCTGCCCCCTGCTCCTTGGGATAGTAGGGGATTACCCGGGGAAAGCTAGGCAGGCCGCCAGTTTGTCGCTTGACGCCGGGATCGCCGAGGAGGAGTGTCGCCGACACAACTCGTGCCATCACGTATGGCCCGGGTGTTCGCTTTCTTCCTGGCCCGCGGAGATCCGTCCGCATCCGAGTCCGGGAGGCGCAAGCCATCGAGAAGCAGCATCGCATCAACGAGCAGATCCGGATCACGCCAATCCGGGTGATCGCCGGCGACGGCGAGCAACTCGGGATCATCCCGACGGAAGAGGCGCTCAGTCGCGCTCGCGAGGCCGGCCTCGATCTGGTCGAGGTGGCGCCGAACGAGAAACCGCCTGTTTGCCGGATCATGGACTTCGGCAAGTTCAAGTATCAGCAAAAGAAGAAACTGCATCGCACGCACGTCCACCAGACAAAAATCAAGGAAATTCGGCTGCGTCCCAAGACCGGCGAACACGATATTGAATTCAAGGTGAATCAGGCGAAGGGCTTCCTGCAGCACAAGGACAAGGTAATCGTGTCGGTCGTGTTCCGTGGCCGTGAACTGGCGCATATCGACGAAGGACAGCGGGTGATGCGAATGATCCTCGAACAACTCGACCCCGTGGGAAAGGTGGATGCCCCGCCGCAGCAGATGGGCCGGCGGCTCGTCTGCACGCTCTCACCTAAGTAAGACACGCCCTGGCAGCCCGCCCGATACCGCTTCCGTCTTCCCCGTCACAGCCATTCAGTCACATCGATCCAGTCACCCCTCACCAGAGACCCAATCATGCCAAAGC
>JBIIOL010000520.1:0-3044 GCA_044336965.1 Pirellulales bacterium
CGGGCCAGCCAGACGGCTGGCCCGCTGCTTTTTTTGGCGGCTATGGCGACGAGTTCCTCCGAGAACTGATCTGTGTTGCATGTAACGGGTGCGCGGCGACCTTCGATGACACAAACGACTCTGCGTCGGATGCCCCGTCCACGGTAACCGCTGTGCTGAACGCCCCTTGCTTGGCGTCCACGCTGCGAGCGTGGGCGGCACGCAGGGTGCCGGCCGGCGGCCTGCGGCGGGAGGAATTGATATCGCGGCTTGGCGCCGACGTGGCGGCGCTCGACACGCTCCTCGGTCGGCAAGTCGACTCTGTGCTTCACGACCCGCGATTTCAGCAACTCGAGGGCTCGTGGAGAGCCCTCAAATGGATGGTGGAGGAGGCTGCTGATGCGTCGCAGGAGTGTGGCGTGCGGAAATCGGTGAGAGTGCGGTTCATCAGCGCATCCAAGCGAGAAATCCACCGCGACGTCTCCAGCGCGCTCGAGTTCGACCAGTCGTCGCTCTGGCGGAAAGTGTATGAAGACGAGTTTGGCACGCCGGGCGGTGCACCCTATGGGCTGCTCGTGGCCGATTTCGAAATCGGCGAGGGAAGCGATGATGTCGAACTGCTGACCAGCCTCTCCGAGGTCGCCGCAGCGGCGTTCGCCCCACTCCTCACAACGCCGTCGCTCGATCTTCTCGGCGTTGACTCGATCGGGCACTCGTTCGTCTTGCAACAGATCGACAAGCTCCGCACGCAGCCGGATTTCGTCAAATGGCGTGCCCTGCGGCAACGCGAGGAGAGTCGGTTTATCGGCCTGCCTTTGCCGCATGTCATCGGACGTCTTCCCTACGACGGCTGGTTTAACATCAGCGGCAGCGGGGCGCAGCATGAGCAGACCTGGTCACGACGGGGCTTTCGATACACGGAGTGCGTTGACGGTCCCGGGAACGGCCAGCATTTGTGGATCAGTGGCGCATGGGCCCTGGCTTCGGTGATCATGCGTGAGTTTGGAAGGTGCGGCTGGTTTGCCGAAATTCAGGGCGCCACTCGCGATTGGCAGGGCGGCGGAATACTCCCGCATCTTCCCGTCGAAACCTTTCCCGCGTTCGCGCACTCTGGCACCTACCGTGGCCCAACCCGAATGTATGTTGACCAGATTTCGGAGGCGGCCCTGGAGGAGGCCGGGTTCATCCCGCTGTGTACGTCCTCCGTCGACGGGCAGGCGGCATTTTTCTCCGGTCAGACGCTGCACAAGCCCGAGAAGTTCAACCGCCCCAACGCCACCGCAAATGCGCGGGTCTCTTCGATGCTCCGGTACATCCTCTGCGCCTCCCGGATCGCTCACTACATCAAGGTGATCGCCCGCAACAAAATAGGTCTGAGTGCTGACGCCACGCTCGTGGAGCGATTTCTCAATACCTGGGTAAGCTCCTACGTCTCGCCCGACGACCAGGCGGCTCCTGATGTCCAGGCCAGACTCCCGCTCCGGGCTGCCCAGGTTCAGGTGCGGCCGGAGCCGGGGGCGCCCGGGAACTTCAAGGTCATCATGCGGTTGCAGCCCCACTTTCAAATCACCCATATTGGAGTATCGCTCTCCTTCTCCACGACTCTGCGCAGGCCTCGCGGCCTCTGATCGTTTTCGTTCGCCCTGCCTCTGTTCCCACACTCCACAAAGACAAGCACCGACATGATGCCTCCGACAGTCTCCGACCTGTTTCGCGATGGACGTCTTGAGGATTCCATCGCAGCTTCGGCCGCCCTCGTGAAGGCGTCGCCTGCCAACCTTGAACATCGCTGGCTGCTGGCGGAGTTGCTCATCCTCAGCGGTGAGACCGAACGCGCTGAGCAGCAGCTCGAGGCCCTCGTGACGGTTGAGCCGCGGGCGCTCGTGGCCGTCGTCCCCGTTCGCAATCTTCTGGCCGCCGACTCGCTGCGTCACCGGTTTTTCGACGAGGGTGTGCCTCCCACCATTCTCGACGGTGCAGGGGCGGAGGTGGCGGACTATCTCAGGGCGTTCGAATTGGTCCGGAGCGGTCAGGCGGCGGCGGCCGGCAGGGTCGTGGAGGAGGCCGAGGCGAAGAGGAAGCCTCTTCCTGGAAGGCTCAACGAATGTCCATTCAGCGATCTCCGCGATTGTGACGATATCACCGCCAGCGTGTTCGAGGTGCTCACCCAGGACAGGCAGTATCTTTGGGTTCCCATGGCGAGCGTGGAGCGAGTCGAGTTTCAGAAGCCGCAACAACCCCTTGATCTCATCTGGCGGCGGGCGTCCATGGTGTTGAAGGACGGGGCCGAGTCCAACGTGCATCTGCCAGCGGTGTATGGAACGATCCAGGGGGCTGACAACGCATCGCGGCTGGGGCGGCGGACTGGCTGGATCGGCGGTTCGGGCGATGCGATGGTGGGTGTCGGCCAACGTGTGCTGTTGGTGGACGGACTCGAGAGCGGAGAAGCCGCCGAGGTCGGGCTGATGTCGATCGATACTCTGAGCTTCGGGTGAATGCAGCATGCGACGTGAAGGAGAACACTATCGCGCCCTGACGCCCAGCCTCCTGGACAGGCTTCTGGACGACGAGCCGAATCGCGAGGAAGAAGCCGCACTCACCGAGCAGGCAACGGTTCGTTTGGTGAAAGAGGGTTTGCTGCGAGACGTGGAAAACCTGCTGAACTCGCGGCAATCGGTTCAGTCACTTTCGCCGGCATTTGAGGAACTGCCCGATTCGCTGGTGAATTACGGGCTGTCGCGGCCGCACATTTCAGACGTGAAGCGGTTGCGCAGCCAAACCGCGCTCTGCCAACTCATTGCTGATGCGATCCGGCATTTCGAGCCTCGTCTCCAGGAGGTGCGAGTCTTTCCGAATCTTCCGGCGAGCAGCCCACCTCGTACCGACGGCGTCATGAAGTTCACCATCGAGGGCTTCATGACGGTTGCGCCACTCCGGCCAAACGTCCAGGAAATCTCGTTTCAAGCGGCGTATGACGGCTTCACCGGCACCTACACTCTGGAGATGGGATAGTGAGCGACGATCTCCACAAGTACTACAACAGCGAGCTTTATTCACTCCGCGTG
>JBIIOL010000521.1:0-3038 GCA_044336965.1 Pirellulales bacterium
CGGCCGCTACCTCGACGTCCGCCGCCGGTTCCCCGCCGCCGAGATGATGATGGGCGTCGGCAACCTCACCGAGCTCACCGACGTCGACTCCGCCGGGGTCAACGTGCTGCTGATCGGGTTCTGCCAGGAGGTGGGCATCCGCTCGGTGCTCACCACGCAGGTGATCCACTGGGCGCGGGACAGTGTCCGCGAGTGTGCCCTCGCCCGGGCACTAGCCCACCACGCCGTCACCAACCGCACGCTGCCCAAGCATGTGGAGCCACGGCTGGTGACGCTCCGTTCCGGAAAGCCGCAGACGCACGGCCAGGAGGTGCTCGACAGTCTGGCCGAAGCGATTCGCGACCCCAACTTCCGGATCTTCGCGGAACGCGGCGCGATCCATCTCGTGGGCGCGGGCCTGCACCTCGAATCCCGCGATCCCTTCGCGCTCTTCAAACAGCTGGAAGCGGCCGGCCGCACCGACGTCGATCCGAGCCATGCCTTCTACCTGGGCTACGAGATGGCCAAGGCGGTGACGGCCCTCACGCTCGACAAGGACTACCGTCAGGACCAGGCCCTCGACTGGGGCCACCTCACACAGCCCGAGATCGCCCACGGCCCCTCCCGCGCCGCCGCCGAAGCAGCCCGCACCGCCGTGCGGAACGAGCCGTAAGAGAAAACCGTCACGTTCCGGGTCGAGCTCATCCCCCGGCTCCCGCCGGGGGCTTCTATGCGGACGCCACTCCATAAAAGCCCTGAGCACAAGCGACGGGATGCGGCCGGTGTGCCCCTTCACAGCGGCTGCTTCGCCTCCGGCCGTGTCGCATTGAAACCGACGATCACGTGCTTGCCCCCTTCACGCATCACCCCCAGAGAGATGCGGTACTCCTTTTCTCCCTTCAGTGTGCCCGCCACGCTGATGCCGCGATTGCCGGTCTCGTCGTCGATCATCAGGAACTCGTCGTCCCACTCCACCGTGGCGTTCTTGAATCGCGGGTGATAGTTCTTGGCGTAGGTGTCGTGAATGTCTTCGAGGCCATGGATGGCGATCGTCATCGGGCTGGTCAACGCGATCATCGGGAGCACATCCCCCTTGGCGGCATGCGCCACGAACGCCTTCGCCGTCGCGACGTACCGCTCGGAGTCGGCTTGCACGACGGCGTCGAGGGCGTCGGGCACCAAGCGAGGCATGGCGACTGCCCGCTCGCTGTCACCGGTCCGTGGGATGGCTCCGTTTGGAACGATGACGGCATCCTCGACGACCCACGTTGCCCCTCCCTGACCGTCTTCCAGGAAGAGCATGTCGAACCGTCCCATCGCGTCTTTTTCGTCGGTTAAAAACCACATCTCCCGCCAGCATTGGGCCCCGACGCGTCCGACGGGATTCTGAACGACGAACATCTTTTCCTTTTCGGGCCTCGCCATGCCCAGACGCACGACGTGCGACATTACGCCTTCGTGGGAGTCATGGATCAGTTTGGCATTCGCCAGCGTACCCTTGCGGATCGTGCCGTCGGGCAGGACGGCCTCGCGGGCGGCCTGACCAGGCGTCATCGGGATCTGCGCGGTGACAAAGCCGGCAGCAGCAGACAGCCAGCCGCACGCGAGCAAGAGGACTCCAGCTCGATTCATGACGACGCAACCTCCTGTGCAAAATAGGGACGGGAGCGATTTACGCAAAGGATAAATGATGAACCAAGCGGGCCAAGGCCACGCTGCCCACGGCGTGAAAATCGCTCCCGTCCCTATTTACTCCTCACCCCACCGATCGACGGTCGTGCGCAACCCCGTACAAGCCCTGAGCGTAAGCGACGGGATTCGGAAGGTGCGGTCCGGCTACAGAACACGCTTGGACTGCGGCCCGCAAATCGGTCCCGTCCCTAATTATTCCCGGGCGTTTGCCTCGCGCTCCCGCCGGTCGAGTTCACTGATGGCACGGCCAGCGTCAGAGTCGGCGTCGTGCTCGATCACGGTCACGCCCGTGTTCGGAGTCTTCGGCCTGTCGGCCTCCACGATGTCTTGCCTGGTCAGCAGGCCACGACGGGCGAGCTCTTCGACGACCTTCTCGAAGTATTCACGTTGTTCTGGGCGGACTCCGCGGGAACCGTAGGTCTTCAAACCCTTGGCAAAATTGTTACCCCAGTTGTCGTTGGCTGCTGGATTCGCGCCACGCTGCAGAAGGAACCAGGCAGCTTTGAAGTTCCTGCCGGTACCAGCATCCGACAGCGGCAGGTTACCCCAACGATCCCGTTGGTTAACACGCGCGCCGGCGTCAAGCAAGGCGACAAGAACGCGAGTGTCTCCGGATTTCAACGCAAAAAATAGTAATGAACGCCCATCCTCAGGAAACGGCACGTGGTTCGGCGGCATTCCATTTCGCAGAACAGCCTCGATAAACTCTGGCCCGTCGGCCTCCAAGACCCGTTGCAGAATCGTGCAATTGTACGATACGTCCGGAACGCTCTGCGGGTTCCTATAGTCCGCCATGACATCAGCGCCCTGGTTGAGGAGCGTCTCAAAACTTACCGGTTTGTTTCGCACCATGGCCCAATCAAGCAGACGAAAACCGCTGTCCCCGAACGCATTCACGTCGGCGCCAGCTGTCACGGCTGCGGCAATCGCCATCCTGTCGCCACTATCGACGGCGATGGCTAATCGACGTACCAATGGAACGGAACTGAATTCCTCCGCAGAGATACGCTCCTCCGCTTCGACACCGAGAAACAGCCTTACTCGGTGACATCCGATCGCGCACAAAAGCGTTGACACAACGGCCGCCACAACAGTAATTCGAGACATAGGGGCTCCTACGACCCTCAACGTGGAAGGCTATTAAGGCCATGCGTGTCAATCGATCGCGGCGGATGGACGATGACTTCACCCAACGGCGAGCGAAAGTCTCGCATTCCCGGCGGATCCGCGATTTCCAGAATATTTTGGATAGTGCGCAAAATACTCAGCGGGTCGCAGAACGTGATATGCGTGCGAATATCTCCGGGGGTCCCCTGCCGATAGTGAGCACTGAGCGATGAAGGATTGAAGAGGATAGCCCGAACACC
>JBIIOL010000522.1:0-3031 GCA_044336965.1 Pirellulales bacterium
AC
Source organism: Pirellulales bacterium (assembly GCA_044336965.1). Lineage (GTDB taxonomy): Bacteria > Planctomycetota > Planctomycetia > Pirellulales > UBA1268 > CAMCQY01. The sequence continues at coordinate 3 of JBIIOL010000522.1, forward strand.
GTACACTCATTGAGCAGAGCGAGCCTCAACGCAATGACATCGCTGGATTGACGGACCGAATTCCCATGATTCCGCGGCTCGAATGGGATGATCGCAAGAATCGCAGAAACAGATTGAAGCACGGAATTTCGTTCGAGGAAGCCGGCACTCTTTTCACGACCGGAGCTGATTACGTCGAGATTTTTGACGACAAGCATTCGCTCGACGAGGATCGATTCATTTGCATCGGGCCGATTCCTAGCGGTATCGTTGTCGTGGTCGTGACGGAGCCGGCAGAGAATGTCCTGCGACTGATTTCCGCGCGGTCGGCGTCACGGCGAGAAGCCGTTCTCTACCGTTCATTCATCCAAGGAAAACAGCCATGAACGACGACGTGCCTGAGCTTGCGCCGGCAGACTTCGAGCGGGCGATTTCCTCCCGACTACGCAAGCGGATCGAAGATGGCCATTTCGAATCGGGCGCAGATATCACGGCGATCCGCCGGTTCGTGGGTTTGACGCAGGCGGAGTTCGCCGAGGCCAGCGGCGTCAGCGTCGAAACAGTGCAGGATTGGGAGCAGGGTCGAAGCATTCCTGCAGGGCCGGCGGTGAGTCTCCTGCGAATCGCCGCGAGGCATCCCGGGGTCTTCCGCGAAAACGTCAGCTCAGTGGCCTGAAGAAGGCCCTACTGCACCCGCACCCACTCGACGGTCTTCGACATGATGCCGGAGCCGGCCACCATCTCGAAACCGTTGGCCGTGATCTTGAGGGTCATCGGCACGAACTGGCCTCGCTTGAGTGCAAACACTTCTCCCCGCCACATGCCGCTGGCCGGATCGTACTGAATCTCCCGGAGCATCTCCGAGTTGACGAGCGCGGGGTTGGCTGCCTTGACCACGCCACCGACATACTTGCCGTCTTTGGGGAAGATGCGGATGTCGACGTCCATGTCGGTCGGCTTCCAGTCGCCGACGATGGCGTCGGCGGCGCTTGCCTGCTGGGCGACAGCGGGCACAGCGTCGGCGGCCCGCGCGGCACTGCCGCCGACAACCGCCGCATGCAGAACGAGACCCGCCACCATCGATGCTGCGAACGAACCAAAGCGACGAGTGGTCATCATGACACCTTTCCCATGGATGGGTTGAGGACGAAAGTGCAGGAACGATCGGGTCCGCCGCGGCAACAATAGGCCAGGCGTCGGGGCTGGAGCCATGCCAGTTGTGGGCCGTGAAACCTCTCCCGACACTCGTCCAGGAGAGGCCGGTGGCGACCGGGGGAGACCGCTGGTACTCTGGCCGCCTGCGGTCATGCTCGGGAAGGGGACCACGCCTGGGAGTCGTTTTCGTGTCGTTCCGTCGTCGAAAATCCACCCGCAATCTGCTCTGGATGCTCGGCCTTTGGCTCTGCGTCTCCGTCGCGCGTCCCGTCGCTGCCAACGACGCCGCGAAGCCGTCGCCCCCCGCAGCTGGCATGTCGATCGTGTTCGTCGGCGACATCATGCTCGACGGCGGCCCGGGCCATGGGATCTCCTCCGGTCGCGACCCCTTTGCGGCCTGCAGCCAACTCCTGGCCGATGCCGACTACAGCGTGGGCAATCTCGAATGCGTGCTGGGAAAAGGGGGCGAGCGGATGCTCAAGCCGTTCTCATTCCGCGGCGCCGCCGAATCGCCGCGGTTCCTGAAAAAACACTTCTCCGCCGTCTCGCTGGCCAACAATCACAGCGGCGACTTCGGCCCCGCAGGGCTGGTCGAGCAGCTGCGAATCCTCGATGACGCTGGCATCCCATCGTTCGGCGCCGGCCGCACGTTGGCAGACGCCCGGCGACCACTCGTGCTCGAGCAGGGAGGATTCAAGGTGGCGCTGCTTGGATACAACGGCTTTCGGGCCCTGACCACGGCGGCCACAGCCGACCGCGCCGGCTCGGCACCGCTCGAGGAAGAGCAGGTGCTGGAAGACATTCGCGCGGCGCGGACTCGCGCCGATGCCGTCGTGCCGTTCGTGCACTGGGGACCTGAAAACACGCCCCAGCCGCGGCCGGCGCAGATCCGCCTCGCGCGGAAGATGGTCGAGGCCGGTGCAGCGGCGGTGATCGGCGCCCACCCGCACGTCACGCAGACGGTCGAGGTGATCCGAGGCGTGCCGGTCGTCTACAGTCTGGGAAACTTCGTGTTCGACTACTTCCCGGGCGACCCGCCCGAGTGGACCGGCTGGGTTGCGAAGCTGACCTTTCGGCCCGGGCAGCCGGTCGATCTCGCCATGCACTCCGTAAAGCTCGACGCCAGCGGCATCCCGCACCCAGTCGTGGAAGTGGATCTCCTTCCGAATGCGTACGGCAGTATGCCCACGGCGGAACCGCCACATTCGCCGGGACAGCCTGAGCCTGCCACAAGCGCGCCGTCACTGCCCGGCAAGTGAGCCGCGGTCGGACGGCCGACCTCAGGCAGCCTGCAGGAACTGCACGCTGTTGACGTGGATCAGTGCGCAGATCTTGAAGCAATCACCTTCGGCGTCGTAGATCACGACCTTGCCACCGCCGAACATGATGCACTCCGGGTGACGCACTTCGTGCACCTCGCCATTGGAGAGATGGATCGCAAAGGGCTGGAAAGGCTGGCGGCGAACCAACTCGCGAATCGCTTCGGCATTCATGGGAAAGACCTCCTCGCGGACGTATGACATGAACGTGCGCATATGTTATCAACGCTTCCCTCGCAGTTCAGCCGGCTCCAGTGAGCACGCGGGCGACCCAGCGACCAGCAGCCTGGCCGCTCGACGCGGCCCCCTCCACCTTCGGCCCGCCGAAGGCGTCGCCGCAGCAGACGATCGGCGGCGAGGTGACCGCCGCCACGAGTGGCTCCGGGATGATCGCCGTCGGCGTGGCGAACTTCCAGCGGTGCAACGACTGTCCGACGATAGCCGTCGAGGGTTCGCCATCGATCCAGGGCCACACCAGTTCGATGAGCGTTGCCGCGACCTGCTCCGGCGAATCGTCGAAGTGCTGCCGGCTGAACGCGCTCGACGCATGCACGGTGAGCGCCGGCACCGCTGAAA
>JBIIOL010000523.1:0-3025 GCA_044336965.1 Pirellulales bacterium
TGAGCCGAAGATCTCCCGTGACTATGCCGAACAGAAAATGGACAACGACTTCTCCGGCATCGGTGGGCTCGTGAAGCTCGTCGAACTGCTGTCGGGCCAGAAGCAGGCCGCGGCTGCCGGGAAGGACAAGCAGATTGCCATCATCTATCTCACGGGTGAGATCAAGGAAGGAAAGGGCAAGGATGAACTGCTCGCCGGCGGATCGGCTGGATCCGACAGCGTGATCAAGGCGATCCGCGATGCGGCGAAGGACGACAAGGTGGCTGCGATCGTGCTGCGGATCGATTCTCCCGGCGGGTCGGCACTCGCCAGCGACCTGATCTGGCGGGAGGCCGAGCGGACCACGAAGCCTGTGGTAGCCAGCCTCTCCGACGTCGCGGCCAGCGGCGGCTACTACGTCGCGGTGGCGGCCGACAAGATCGTGGCGGCACCGGGGACGCTCACCGGATCGATCGGCGTGGTGGGTGGCAAGATCGCCGTCGGCAAGGCGCTGGAAAAATATGGCGTGCATACCGACGTTGTCGCCAAGGGCCGCAATGCCGGCTGGCTGTCGATGCAGACGCCGTTCACTGAGCAGGAGCGGGAGGTGTTTCTGGCGACGATGAAGGATGTCTACAGGCTGTTCACGTCGAAGGTGGCCTCTGGCCGCAAGCTCGACATGGAAACTATTGGCAAGCTCGCCGAGGGCCGGGTCTTCACGGGTCGGATGGCGAAAGACCTCGGGCTGGTCGACCGGCTGGGCACGCTTGACGACGCCATCGACGAGGCGAAGAAGCTGGCCGGGATTGGCGCAGACGAGGCGATCGAGAGGGTGCTCCTGCCTGAGCCGCGTGGCCTCTTCGACGATCTCTTCGGTATGGCCGGCGACGCGGCCCCGGTGGCGCGGCTTGCCGGAGCGGGGACTGCCCCGGGCTCAAGCTTCGCCCGCGAGGCCCTCGTGCGGGCAGCGCTGCTGGCCCGGATGGCCGGCGTGCCGGGGCTCGAAGGGCTGGCTGCCGAGGCCGATGCGCTCGTGCAGCTCTCGTCGGGCCGGCCGCTCATGATGCTGCCGATGCGGGTGCGTGTGCGGTAGCGGGCCACGCAAAACGTAAAAGATTTGTGTGCTCGCGTGAATCACGGTGCTTGCGGCCGGTAGCACAAAAATAGACCCCATCGAGAGAAGGGATGGTTCGTCGGCTGCGGTCGAGGCACTCCGCTCACGATGCCGGTGAAGGGCACCGTGACCTTCCAGGGCTCGCTGCTCGCCGAAGCCGACGTGGCCTTCACGCCGAAGGGCGGCCGGCCGGCCACCGGCAGGACCGACGCCGCGGGCCAGTTCACACTCACGACGTTCAGGACCAACGACGGAGCCATGATCGGGCAGCACATCGTGACCGTCTGCAAGCATGTCAAGAAGGATCCGAATGCCACCGGCACCTCCTTTGACTACGTGCAGGTGACGCCGGAGAAGTTCAGCCGCCCGAACGAATCACCCCTCCGGGCCGACGTCACGGCCAGCGGCCCGAACGAGTTCACGTTCGACATCACGCCGCAGAAGTGATCGCGGCATGCCGCCCGGGCCCGCGCACCGAAGGTGTCCGCGCCGCGAGGGGGCCTTCGGCGTCGCGTCTGGCCCGTTTGTTGCTCGCCGCGTAGAGTCGATTGCGGGCTTGTCGGCGGAGTCGTGGCATTTCCACGGCCCCACGCATCCGCCGCGTACCCGATGGAGTCATGCCCCGTGGTCCGCACGCTCCACATTGCCGCTGGTGTCTCGTGGATCGTACCGCTGCTTGCGCTGGGTTATGCCGTTGGATGGGCGGTCGCGCAGCCGCCGGACGACAGGCCCGATGACGCTTCCTGGCGGCATGCCGAACTGCATGGTCGCTATGTGGAAGCCCGGCTGCGGCTGGCGGAGACACGGTACGAAAAAGCCGAGAAGCTCAACGCGATCGCTCCGGGACAGGTCACCGAGACCGATATGCGGGCCCTGCGTACGCGGATTGAGCTGCTTCGGGAGCAGGTGGCAGCAGCTCGAGGCCAGCCCCACGGGTATGGTTTTGCCGTCCAGCGAACCGCCGCCCTCGCCGCGATCCGGCTCGCCGAGCAGGAACTCGCGGCAGCGGTCGCAGTCAACGGCCGCAAGGCCAATGCTGTCTCGCCGCTCGACATGCGGCTCCTGGAGCTCCGGCTGCAAATCGCACGGCTACGGGCGGAGATCTGGGAGGACCCTGCTTTTCTTGCGTCGCCCACCGACGTGCTCCAGATGCAGGTCGACCAGCTTACCGACCAGTTGCAGGAAGTGGTGCAGCGTGTCGATGACGCGCCGTCACTCGACCGCAGGTAACAGAGCCCACTCGCGCCGTCTGCGCGCCGGCGATGTCTCGCCGTTCTAGCTTTCAGGCCTGGCCGCCACCGACGACGGCGGCATGCAGCTGCGCGGTTGACACCGTCATCGCGCGGGCGAAGCCGGCGATGAAGCGGGCGGAGCCCGAGGGCGCAAACGCAACAATTGAAAAGTCGCCGAGCTGGAACCAGTCGGCTGCGAAGGGAAACTTTTCGAGGTATGCCTGGGCAAGCGATGAATAGTCAGCATGCTCCCGGTCGATGAACGTGGCGACGGCCGGGATCGACACCCGCGGCAACGCCTGCGGCGGCACCGGCTCGGAATCGCCGCTGGCCTCCTCAGCCGCCGTGATCAGCAGGCAGACCTGCGGAGACTCGAGCATGTCGCGGGTGTGGGCCGAGAGCCGGCTGACGTGCGTGACAAAGAGAAGTCGCCCGACGGCTGCGTCGTGCCAGACGGCGTAGGGCACCATCGACGCGAACGGTAGGCCCTCGTGGAGAGTGGCCAGCGAGGCCACGGACAGGCCCCGGATCAGTTCACCGAGCAGAAGCGAAGCGGCGGGATCCATGCCGTACGCCTTACCAGGCGAAGTGAGCGAACGCCTTGTTGGCGTCGGCCATGCGGTGCACGTTGTCACGCTTGGTCACCGCGGCACCTTCGCGCTTGTAGGCGGCGACGATTTCCTCGGCGAGTTTCTCGTGC
>JBIIOL010000524.1:0-3017 GCA_044336965.1 Pirellulales bacterium
AGTGTGAAGACGTTCGGGAGAAAAGTGCAGCCCTGCCGGTGCCTGACGCTCATTGGATCAGTCAGGTACGGAAGCGGGCCTCAGATCCTGGTGGTGGCCCAGCAACTGCATCATGTCCATGTTGATGTTCTGGTTTAGGAAGCGGATCGAGCCGTCGCCGAAGGCAAAGTTCGCGCCGTTGACGTGCCGCGACTTGAATCCGATCGATACGCCCCAATTGTCGCGGGTGAAGTCGCCGGTGGTGGCTGTGCAGACGCCGGAATAAGGAGTGAAGGTGTTGATCGGGATCGTCGACGAGATCGGGCACATGCCGTAGGCAATGAACGCATTCCTGTTGTCGATCTGCATCCGATGCTCTCCTGGCAGCGACTCGCCCAGCATGAGCGTCTTGCTCAGGCCGTCGCGGACGTCCTTGAGGCGAATCGTGAGCGAAGGTTCTCGGGTCGCCGGGACCGTCTCATTGAACTGTGTGAACATGCCCCGGATATGCGATCGCGCCGTCGCTCTCGTGTAGCGGCAGTCGGTCGCTCCTGGCCAGGGGCTGGCGTAGGTCGTGTATGGGGCGGTGCAGGGAGAACTGAAGGCGCCGCAGGGGAGCGGGCCGCCGGAGCAATAATAATTTGTCGCCGTATAGCCCAGCGGGGTGGTGACGTAGGTGGCATCGCCATCGCTCGGGCATCGCAGCCAGTTCGGTCCCCTCACTGAAGAGTAGAGCACGTTCGACAGCCTGCGGCCCCGGAGCGGCCAACTCGCGGCCGCGACGGCGACATCCTCGAGGGTTTCGCTGGACTGCACGGCGCCCGTCTGGAAGAGCTTCATCTCCTCCATATAGGGCAGGCAGTGATACATCCAACTCCAGCCGGCTGCGGCGGGCTGACCAGTCCAATCGATCCCGCCGTGAGGCAGCCGCTTGTTGACCGATTCGTATTGCATCACGGCACCGGCCAACTCCCTGACCGTGTTGGCGCACTTGCTGAGCCGGGCTGACTCGCGGGCCGCCTGCACGGCCGGGAGCAACAGCCCGACCAGGATGCCGATGATGGCGATCACGACGAGCAGTTCAACGAGCGTGAAGCCCGCGGCACGCACTGCCCGCCTGCGGAGAAAGGAAGGCCTGGAGGAAAGGACCATGGCGACCCCCGTGGAATCGTGGATGAGCAGAATGAAGAGATAGCTGGAGCATCGGGTGGCGGGGCACGCAGCATTGAATGAAAGAACAGTTCTCCCGCCGCCCGCCGGAAATTCTTCCCAAACTGCCGCGACACGTCAAGCGAACAGTCGGGCGAGGTGCGGGACGGCGCATCTGCCCGGATCTGCCAGGACGTGCCCGGATCTGCCAGGACGTGCCCGGATCTGCACGGTTTCGGCAGTCGCCGACCGTCCGCCGACAGCCAGCTAGAGCTTGGGGTCGATTCGCAGCGTGCCGCTACCCGATCGCTGCCGGATCTCCTGGCCGGCGGCCTGTACGATCACATCGCAGGCGAGACCCTTGACCGCTCCCATCAACGCCTCGTCGCTGGCTTCGATCTCGAAGGCCAGTTCCGTGGAGTCTTTCGTGATCACGGGTAGCGGTTCGACGACGTTCACCCCCTTGGGCAGGCCGACGAGTTTTACTGTCGCACTGCCGTCAAACGGACTCTTCTGTTGCACGCTCCAGGTGAATCGCTTCCGCTCCCCGCGGCGGACGCTCTCCGGTTGGCTGGCGAGCGACACGAACGGCTCGGCGACGACGATGCTCGCGATGTCACTCGACACCCGCACGCGGCCGGCGCCGAGATACCAGCCGGGCTCGTAGCCCTGTGTGGTCGATGCCGTGATCAGCAGTGGGCGGATGCCCAGAGGGGCATTCGCTGCGGCGGAGATCCGCAGGACGGCCTCGGCTTGTCCGGGCTCGAACACCCCCTGCGGTTCCGGCGAGAGTCCCGCGGGCACCCAGCCGAGTTGGAACTCCACCGGCTCGTCGAAGCCTTCCCGCCGCACGATCTTCACCGGGATCGAGAGTTCACCGCCGCGGACGAGCGGCACCGTCGGGGGCGTGATGTCGATCGAGAAGGGGGCCGGATCGGTGACCGCCACTATAAAGCGGTCGAGCCGCACGGTCCGCCAGGCATCGCCGCCGGAGTGATTGCAGAACGGCAGGTTCTGCTGGCAGCGGCTCACGATCGTCTGCGATTGATCCACCGGTCTGGCCTCGAGGGTGATCACCGCGCTGCCTGAGGCCGCTGTGGCGTCGGCGACGAACTGCACCGGCCAGACCGTCTGGCCCGCCGGCACCGGCGGCGACACCAGTCGCACCCCGTCGGGCAGCCCGTGGGCCACCAGTTCGAGGTCGCCAGTGAACCGGCTGCCCTGGCCCGGCGGCAGGCTCACGTTCACCGTCCAGCGGCCGCCCTGCGGCACAGCCAGGCCGCTCGTGCGGACACATTCATGCCAGTAGAAGGCTGTGCTCGCGAGGACGAGGTTCACCGCGTCGGCGGGCGGTTCGATCTCCACCCGGTAGACCGACAGCGGCGAGCCGGAATCCGAGGCATCGGTGATCTCCAGGAGATAGTCGCCGTCGGTCTTCGGCTCCCAGATCACCGACGGGTCGAGCGTGTCCTTGAGCGTGGAGCCACCGTGGGCGGTGATGCCGAAGATGTCGCGATCGACGAGAGTGGCGTCGTCAGCCTGCAGTTCCGCCGGTGCGGGCGTGTCCCCGGGAGTGACCGGCCGGATGCGGATCGCGGCATCCAGAGGAGAGCCGAGGGTGGCGGCGAAGACACGCAGCCGCAAGCGATCCCCCTTCTTCGCCGACACACGGTAGGTGTCGACGTCGCCGGACTCTTCGATGATGCCATTGATCGCGATGGGCAGGCTCTCGATGCGAGTCTCCGCGGCGGCGGTGTCTTCGAGCAGATTGGGGAAGGGACTCGACCGCAGCAGGAGCGGCGAGGGCGCGTCGCCGAAATATTCGAACGTGCCGGTCTCCGCGGGCACCGCGATCGTTTCGTCGCGGTCGCCCAGCGGATCCCCGAGCA
>JBIIOL010000525.1:0-3014 GCA_044336965.1 Pirellulales bacterium
TAGTAATCGGCAGGATCTCGAACATAAAGAAGGACATGAAACGTCCGGAAGCCCAAGGACTCGAGATCGCCTCGCAAGTCCCACGCATTGGTGGCCGTGAATTGAGCACCCAGAGTCTCGGCGGAGAGGATCGCACCGGTCGCGGAGCCAAGTTGGCCGAAGAGGAAATCGCGATACTCGCGGCACATCTCCTGGAAGTGGCTGTCGTCCGTGGGATGGTTGGCCCGCATCCAGCGCGGAAGATCGGCGTGCGGGCGGTAGAGCATTGCCACTCGCTGGTGGTTGTGCTCGCTTCCCCACAGTGGATAGGAGACCGACCCCAGATCGCCGTTCGCGTCGGCTTGGGCGAGGCACTCCTGGATCGACGTCGTGCCTGTATTCGCTGTGCCAATGTGGAGCAACGCGGTCTTCGATTGCATGAACATTTAGCCTTGTCTCGCCCGGAACTACCAACACTCCATCAGCGTGGTGCCCCGTAACTCGACCAGCATCGACCGGGCTATCTGCAAACCAAAATCATAGGTCGACCAACGGCACTTCGGCAAGCGTCGGCGGGCGGCTGGCAGTTGCCACAGTGCGGTCGACCGTCCTGGCCTTTCGGTGACCATATAAAGCCGTTTGCTCGCTTCAGCGATTCCTCAGGGCACGCTTCGCGAACGCCTTCACTACCGCAATCAACGCCAGGTCCTGGGACGCAACCGACCCACTCACCGCCGTTCGAACCGGCAGTCAAAGTAGAGCTCGGTGCACGCACCGAAACTGTGCTTGTTCCACGCGCGTTCCGGACTATTGGCTCCGTTCATATCAAACCATTGCATGCCCGATGTTTGAGCCCGACGGATTGCCCTCCAGAGAATCCAGGTCGGAAGACCAGACTTGCAGTGAGCATCGCTGACCGTGCCGAACACGGCGTTCACCACGTGCGGACCATCCAAAAGGATGACTGCCGCTTCTACAGATTGCTCAGTTGGGAGCTTGAAGCCAATGATTGCACCAGCGCCCGATCGCGCGAGATCCGCCATCCTTCTGAGCGCCCTGTGACGGTCGTCGGTGATGATACCGCCGGTTCGCCGGAGCGTCTGGTCGTGCAGTTGGAGCAGCCGTTCGTTGTCGACGTCATCGAATTCAAGTGGCTGCGCCTTCGAGCATTTTGCGATCGCACGCCGTCGAATGCGGCTCATGCCTCTGAGCAAGGAGGTCTCATGAGGGAGCCTGGTCAGATCGATCCTGGCTGTGTAGCGCGGCGTAATCTGGAATCCGCCTTCGCAGGAATGGTCAAAGTTCCACCAGGAGAGAGCCCGTAGATCGGTCATTCCGGGCGGGCATGAAAAGGCGAAGCGAGGGTGAGCGTCGATGATCGCCTCGAGCATGAGCCGAAGGCATTCTGTGTAGGCATTCCAGTTATGCAAGGAAGAGGGGTTGTCTCGGAGTTCGCGGATGAACATAGGCCCGATGTAGTAGCAGAATGGCGGCGGCTTGATTTCGCCATCACTGTTCGGGCGCACGAGTGGCCAAGCGGCGAGGATCCTGCCTGAGCGCTCGGCCCCCCACCACTCCACCTCATCCACGAGTTGCGGGAGGTAGGAAGGGCGGGTGAATGCGGTGGCCTCTGGAGAGTGCTCCCAGACAGTATGGGCCTGTTCAGGCGACAGGCGCACTGCGCAGAACGAGCGTCTGGGTCGTATCGACATCAGGCTAACCGCCATTTTCTTCGGAATGCAAAAGGCTGAACGTGGAAACGTGGGTGTCGGGTTCACCGTCGGCACCACGGGGTGAATCGATCGCCGATACGACGGGTACGCCGGCCGGTGGATTTTCCAGCAGGGGGCTCAGCAACTCCTTTAAAAGGGAGTGGACGGTCGCATCGCGGAAGGCCACAAGAACCCAGGACGTACCTGCAAGTCCGGAAACGTGGAGACGTCCCCGGGCTCCGTGGAGCTCGCTATCGGTGAGGAAATCACCTGCCTGAATAGCTCGGAGCATCTGGGGTTGGAACCTTGTTGGGCGCTGGCAACTCTGCGTGTGGCCGGCAGAGCATTGCCACTCGCTGGTGGTCGTGTCCACTTCTCCACGGTGGATACCAGACCGACCACAGGCTGTCGTGCGCCTGGGCTTGGGCGAGGCACTGCTGGATCGACGTCGTTCCGGTCTTCGCTCTGCCGATGTGCAGCAACGCGGCCGTCGCATCCATGAGTAGCCAGCCCCGTCCCGCCCGGAACGATCAACATCCCGGCAGCGTGGTGCCCTGTGACACAATCAGCATCGACCAAGCTGTCCGCGGCGAGCAATCATAGGTCGACCAACGGCACTTCGGCAAGCGTCGGCGGGGGAGCATGGCCCCCCGCAAGCAGCGAGAACTGCCCTTCTGTGCCTGTCCGGTACCATCGCCCCTGCCCTGGGGTCTGCACGTATCGGGGCTGGCTGCAGGCTCCGCGTAGATGTCCGGCGGCATGTCCGTCACAGCGTCGCCTCGATGACCGGGGCTTGTATGACGTGGGACTGAACCCCGGGTTATGTTGAGCCCATGGCGTTTGAGCCAGTTAGCCGCGCCGCGGGAGTGCGGTCTAAAGGGGAATCGGTGTGCGTGACGCTGCACCGAACAGCCTTCTGACCGACCTCGTCTTGGAGCTCATCTTATGAAATTCACCCGTCTTTTTGCGGTTCTGGCAATTTCCACAGCTGGCTTGGCCCTGCTGGCTGCCCCCACGTCGGCGGCGCCCTGCAAGGGCAGCCGTGGCAATGGCGTGCAGTCAAGTCGGGTCATTCACCCGACCGTTGTCCATGGGACCGTTATCCACGAGACCGTCATTCATGAACGGGTGGTTTCCCAGCCGGTTCATCAGGTGGTTTTGAAGCAATCACCGAAAGACATCGTCGACACGGCTGTCGGAGCCGGGACGTTCAAGACCCTCGCCGCAGCCCTCGGGGCGGCAGACCTTGTCGCCACGCTCAAGGGGGCCGGGCCATTTACCGTCTTCGCGCCGACTGACGAGGCCTTTGCCAAACTGCCGGCA
>JBIIOL010000070.1:0-10407 GCA_044336965.1 Pirellulales bacterium
CGACACGTCGGCCGGCGGCGCAGGTGGCGGCGACGATCAGTGGCTGTCGGCCCGGGATCGGTGGATCGTGAAGCCTATCGAGAAGCTGCTTTACAGGCTGCCTTATCGGCGAATTGTGACCGACACCGCGGCTGTGTTCACGGTGCTTGTCGAGCGTTTCGGCGTGCCGGCGCGGCGTATGGTGACGGTCCCCTGCGGGATCGATCTTCCCGCCATCGCGATGGCTCCGCCAGCCGCCGAGGTGTCGGACGTGCTCTTCGTTGGCCGCATCGTGCCCCACAAGCATGTCGATGACTTTCTCAGGGCGGTGGCGATCGTCGGTGACCGGCGGTTGCAACGCAAGTTGCCGCGTCTCAAGGCAGCAGTCGTTGGCGATGGGCCGTTGGCTGCCGAGATGCAGGCGCTGGCAGAGACGTTAGGCCTGCTGGGATCGCTGCGCAATGGTTCAGAATCAGCGGCTGCCGTGGTCGACTGGTTGGGAGCCCTGCCGGCTCACGCCGCCGTCGTGGGCCGGATCAAGTCGGCCCGTGTTCTCGTGTTGCCGAGCACACGGGAGGGGTTTGGGCTGGTGTTGGCCGAAGCGATGGCATGCGGCACGCCGTGTGTTGCGTACGACGTGCCGGCCGTGCGTGAGACGCTCGCAGAAGGCGAGGCGGGGATGCTGGTGGAGCCGCGCGACATCGGCGGGCTGGCTCAAGCGATTGACACGCTGCTCAGCGATGCCGACTTCCACGATCAATTCGTCGTGACCGGTCAGCGGCGAGTCGAGAAGCACTTCGCGGCTCCGCGATTCGCGGAACGCATGGAGGCGGTATATGAGGACCGCCTGAACGAGCGCTGAGCATCGCCTGCCGTGGCCCACCAAATGATATCGGCGGGCCCAGAATGTGACGGCGACCGTCGAGTCGCCGCGATGTCCCTCTACCGGCTCTTGAGAAGGCGATCGATCTCGACTTGGATCGCTGCTGCGCTCTCAGCCCACGTGGGGAGGTGCACGGTGCCTGGTGTGGGTGCGTGCAGCGTGGTCGATCCATCCTCAATTGAGTGGATCAAGCGGGCCAGGTGGGTTGGATCACCGAGGGGAATGTACGTGGCGTGACCGTTGCCCACCTCGCGATGTACGGGAATGTCACTGGCGATGACCGGCAGGCCTTGGGCGAGCGCTTCGACGATCGGAAGGCCAAAGCCCTCTGCAAAGGAAGGAAAAATAAGGCAACGAGATCGTCGGTAGGCGTATTGGAGATCGGCGTCCGTAGCGTCGCAAATGTATGTGAATGGCCGACCGTTGCGGGTGATGTCCGCGAACCGTGCGATGACATCCTCGCACTGCCATCCGCGTTTGCCGATCACAACGAGCGGCGCCTGGCTGCCTTCGGACCACGCCTGATCGAAGGCATCGAGCACGAGCGAGTGGTTCTTGCGGGGTTCGATGGTGCCCACCATCAAGAAAGGTCGGGCGCCGTCTCTGAAGGCTGTGGCCACGGCTGTCGACGGTGCTGTCTCACTCGGAGTGAGTTTCGTTCCGAGTGGAAAGACGCCGACGGGGCCGAGTGCAGTTGCCAGTCCGCGATGCGTCGCGAATTCCCGGAGCGCGTCGGCGGTGGCGTGGGAGATACAGACGAATGCGTCTGCCATGGCGATCATGGTCGTGAGCCAGCGTTCGAACTGCGCGCAGAAAAGCGGAGCAAAAAACTGCGGGTGGCTGATGGGCAGCAGGTCATAGATGACCGGCACGATCTTCGCCCCTTCCGCCCTGGCACTGGCGACAGCCTGCTGCCATCCTGGAACCATCCACGTTGCGTCGGCAAGGATGAGCGCGTCGCCCGGATGAAAGTGAACCGGTGGTCCATCCGCTGCGGCGCCGGCGGTGGCCAGCCCGAGGGAGGGTATGCCGCCGGCAGCCATCACTGCTTTGACGATCGCGTGTTCGAGGCTAGGGGCGTGGTCGCGCAGCCACTCGTCGACGCGACGGGCCATCGTGCGCAGCGATCGGGCGATTCCCTTGCGGGCGGGAGGAGCCTGTTGAATAGAACAACGTCTGAACCGACCGGCGCTCACCGCGACTGGTTGCCGACAAGCGGCCGCCTCCGCGCGGTCGGCTACGCCCGTTGCGGTGATCAGTTCACGCACAACCCGCGAGATGCCACTGACCTGCTCGGCGCCTGCGGCAAGCGTGCAGTCGATGAACATGCTTCCGAGTGGCCTACGCATGAATTCCTGCAGTTGAGCGGTTACACTCGGTTTCCTGCATGAATTCAACGTAAGTCCGTTCGCAATCTATGAAAATCACCGTTGCTATCCCCACGATCGCAGGCCGCTCTGGATACCTCGAGGCGTGCTTGAAAACGTGCGTCTCGCAGGAATACGAGGACCTCGAAATCCTTGTTTCCGACAATTCGTACGGGGAGGCGGCCGCAACGGTGCATGCATTTCGGGACCCTCGCATTCGCTACATCAGACCCGAACGATATCTGCCCATGTCACAGCACTGGGATTTCATGATCCCGCATATGACAGGCGACCTCGTCACCATCATCGGAGATGATGACGGGGTGATGCCGAATGGGTTGAACAACGTGGCCACGATCATATCTGAATACGGCCTCATGCCATTGCAGCACTCTATCGCTCATTACTGTTGGCCCGACGTCCCCGACTCGCGGTTGAGGAACACATATTGGTTTCATCAGCGGCCGGGAACGAAATGCTGCATACGCAAGTCAGCCGATTATCTACGCGAAATCTGCGCGTGCCGCGCTCGGTACATCGACGGGCCGATGATCTACCACAACTTTGTTCCACGTGATCTCCTTGCCCGTATGCTTCGCGGAGGATCACTTTTCCATCGGTCAATTCCGGATATTTACACGGCGGTCTCGGTGTCGATGAACACAACAGAGTTCATTGCTACCGAGCAGGTGTTGACAGTGTCCGGCGAAGGTGCCAAGTCGAATGGCGCCCAAGCAAAGGAAGGAGGAGCCGAGGCCGACCGATTCCTGAAGGACATGAAGGCAGTCGGCGAGCAGCCTCACTGCCGTTTCCACGCGGTGGCGTTGGGATTGCTTGACGCTATTGTCGAGGCATCCATTCGGTACGACCGTCCTGATGTGAGGGATGCGATTGCCACGGCTGCGTTCTATGCAGAGGCGATCAACGAATGTCGGGGGGTTCGGAACGCGGCATTGCGACGGCAGCGACTGCTTGGGATAGCTGTGGATTCGGCAAAACTCGGCATTCTCCCATCCGTTCTCGCCGCACTCGTTGGCCGAGTGGTGGCGCGAGTCAGGAGGACCAGAAATCGGTCGAGCCGGCGGGCCGTTCGGTACGAATCACTGGGCGCACCACGACAGTTGGGGGCGGACGTTGGCGACGTACACACTGCTGCACTTCAGTTAGACCGGATACTCGCAGATCGCTGAGGATCGCGATGCCGCGGAACACATTGCATGGAAGGCCGTGGGTGCGCGTTAAGTCCAGAGCTGGAGATGTTGGTTGCACAGCGGGCCAACCAAGGCCACGTAGCCGATTGCCAGGTGGTTGTGGTCACCCGCTAGTCGGTTCTCTTCAGGTATCCGTCGGGTGCCACCGTTATCAGCAGTTTGTTGTGCATGTCGGCGTCTATCTGGAATTCCGGGTGGGCGGAGACAAAGTCACGAACGGCGGTCTTGGGGTTATTTCCTGGGCCCCAAGGCCGGTCAGGAAACATGCTCTTTGGCAGATTCTCTACGACAGTATCAAAAACGACACAATAACTACCTGGGGAAACGAGTGGGGCATACGCCTCCAGTTCGGCGAGTACGTGTTCATGCGTGTGATTGCTGTCGAGGAAGACCATCACGGTGGAAAACGGCTTGGCGCGTTCATGCACGGCCGCGATAACGTCAGTTGCAATGCTCGATCCTTCGATCATTTCAATGCGAGACGCCATCGGATGCGTTTCGATCGCGTGGCGATTGTGTGCACGAATGTCGACGTCGATTCCAATCACGCGGCGTCGTGACTCGCGAGGGTTAAACGACCAGTTCTTGTCGATCGCATCGCACATGTCCAAGAGTGCGAGGAGTGACGCGCTGAGAATAAGCGAGCCGCCGTGTGCGATACCGGTTTCAATGATGAGGTCGGGGCGTACGCGCCAAACGAGTTCCTGAACGGCGACGATGTCCTGGGGATACTGGATTATCGGACGCCCGAGCCATGAAAAAGCGTAAGAATAGCGAGCGGATATCGATTCCGTTAAGAAAGCATTGGCGGCACTCGCCAACGATGAAAGCGTCATTTGTCTATGCTCCGGCTGGCTTGGTCTGGTCGATGCATATGTATTCGTGTTCGGAGCCGCCGAGTTCGCGAATCTCCTCGGCGTAGTTCGAGTTCATGACGTAGATGACGGATCCTTTCGGCATAGATGCCAAACCCTCTGCAGGGGAGACGACGGCCATGCCGGTTCCAGGCAGGTGCATGCCCTGTTTATGAGGGTTCAGGTCTATGGCGACCTGAATGGGATGTCCGGCGCGTTCTCTAAGAAGGGCGAAAATTACGCCCTTTGATGCGCAACCCCATATCGCCGACGTGGCTTTACCCGTTGCCTTGCCGAAAGGCGGTACACCTGCACAGGCCTTAAAAAAATCCGGAGGCAAGATGGCTGCAGACCAGTCAGTTCTCACATGGTCGCGAAGCGATGCAAGGTCAGCGACGCAATACAGATACTGACCTCCAAAAAGTCGTCCCGACGCCAATACGGAGTCGAATATGCGGCCGAAATCCTCGAGTCGGAAGTAGTTGACGTGTTCGTAAAACACATCAAACCATGCGCGATGGTTAGCGATCCAGTCGAAGCATGGTACCTCGATATAGATTAGGCCGGCCCCGGAGTTCGCATCCCGGACCTGTCGGAGAAAAGCCAACGGGTGCGGGATGTGTTCGAGGACATGTCGCAACACGATGCCGCGGGCAGCCAATGGTGTCGCAGGGTCAAAAAAACGTTTCGCGATGCGAGGGTTGCTTCCAGTGTAGGCAGGATCGCACCCCGACACGTCCAGTCCGCGGTCCGCTAGCATGTCAAGGAAGTAACCCTTGCCGCACCCCACTTCAACGAGACCGTGGCGGCCGATGCGCTGCTCGACAATGGAAGCAGCGGCGAGCAGATGCTCTCGAAATACCGACGAGTACTCCTGCTCATTGTGATAGGTGCTGTCGTAGTGGATCAGGGAGGCGTCAAAAAGAACGTTCTCGACGAGGCCGGTCGACGAATTCTGAACCAGGCGGATGTCGCCCGTCGCACAGCTACGAGCGTCTTCGCGAGACGCGAACAGACGGTTCTGCAGGATGGGAAATCCCTGTTGTTCGTAGAGCACGTGTGGCGACGTTGTCATCGTGGAAATATCGCTTCGTCTCGGATTCCGATTACGACAGGTGGATCAAACGCATTCGCTGGGCGGCTACCAAACTGCAGGAGGTCATGTCGACCGAAGTCGTCGGCCAAGCGTTCGACGTATGCGCGAACGCTGACACCCGTTCCAGAACAGACGTTCACAGCTCCGGTGTGTGCGGCGGTCGAGACCGTGGCAATCATGCGTCCAGCTTCGCTCACATCCAGGAAGTCGCGAACCTGCGTGCCGTCAGTCAGTGGAATCGGAATGCCATCTTTCAGATGGCGTCGCACTGTTGGAGTCAGCCGGCGCGAATGCTCTCCTTCGCCGAAAAGATAGAAGAGGCGGCACCAGACGAATGACGTGTCCGAAGCGGCCAGTAGACTGTCCAAAACGAGAAAGGCGGCGGCCTTGCATGACCCGTAGAGCGTGGTCGGCCGCAGTGGTACGGTAACCGTAAGGGGCGAAAGCGAGGCGGCATATTCAGCGCAGGTGCCAACCCCTACGAATCGCTTGCCGCCGCTCATCATGAAAGCGTTGGCAAGCCGAAGCGTACCCTCGAGGCACTCCATGTTGAGCGGAGACGTGACATAGTCGGACTGATCGGTACACCATGCACAATGAATGAGCGTGTCGAACCCCGTGAGGAGATCGGTAAGTCGCTCAGGCGTTTCGGTGAATAGATTCTGCGTTGTGTGAACCGAATGGAGGCGGGAGTCGGGCGGCGTCGCGGGCGCGCATGAGCGACAGACGATGCTCGTCTGAATGCCCGAATCAAGGAGAGCCCGGACAACGTGTCGTCCGACGAATCCATTACCGCCGGTCACCATGACGGAGAGCGGGCCTGCCCGGTTCGTGCCAGGCGGTATTGCGGTCATGAGGCTACACGTCCGTAAGCACGGGAACCGCCACGACGTAGCGGGTGGCAGGCGGCAACCGGGACGACAGTTGTGACTTGATCTCGGCCGCGAGATTCCAGGCGAGAATCAAGACGGTGTCGGGCGGGTCGCTCTGGAGGCGTTCAGGCGGCAGGACCGGGATCCGGCTGCCTAGAAGAAAAAGGCCCTGCTTCGATGCGGCGGCGTCGCAAACATAGGGAAGAATTTCGGGCGTGGCGCCAGCGAAGTTGAGCAAGGTGTTGCCCTTCGCCGCGGCGCCGTAGGCAGCGACACGGCGGCCACTCGCCCGCTCCGCCTCAAGAAACGACCGCACGCCATCGCGAATCCGCTCGGCTCGGCCCTGAAAACCGCCGTAGGCGTCGGTCGTATGGAGCCCGGCAGCATCCTCGGCGGCCAGCATAGCGGCGACGCGATCAGACGTTGGCCGTGGGTCATCCGCGTGGCAGGTGTAGACGCGAAGGCTGCCGCCATGCGTGGTGCATTCCTCGACGTCCCACACGCGTAGCACGACTGCTCGGAAGATTCGATCCACGGTGGAGAGCGACAAGTATGAAAAATGCTCGTGGTAGATCGTGTCGAAGAGTGTCTGCTCGACAAGGATGCGGAGGCTTGGAAACTCCAGCGTAATCGTGCCACCGGGCTTGAGCAGAATGGCAAGCCCGCGGGCAAAGTCGTTGATGTCGGGCACGTGAGCCAAGACGTTGTTGCCGATGATGAGATCGGCGCGGCGGCCCTCGGCGGCCAATCGCTGGGCCAAGTCCGTGCCGAAAAACTCCTCGAGCGTCGGCACGCCCGCGGCTTTAGCTACGGCGGCGGTGCTGGCTGTCGGTTCGATGCCGAGGCACGGAATGCCCAGCCCGACGAAGTTCCGCAGGAGATAGCCGTCATTCGAGGCGATCTCCACCACGAAGTCGTCGTTGGTGAGACCGAGGCGGTCGATGATCATCGAGACGTATGCCTTCGCGTGGCCGCACCACGTCGTCGATGTGCTCGAAAAGTAGCCGTAGTCGTGCGCGAAGAGGTCGGTGACAGCAGCAAAATCTTCTGTCTGTACGAGCGAGCAGTGTGCGCAGACGAATGCCCGTAGCGGATGGGTAGTTTCCGGTGCGTCGAGCAGGGCAGCCGAAAGGTAGGCGTTCGACGACGGCTGACGGCCAAGGTCGACGAGCGGGAGGCTCACCTCGCCCTGGCAGTGCAGGCATTTCATATCAGCGGCCGGCCGCCGAAGGCGGTGACGCCGACGCGGCAGCGAGCAGAGGATGGGAGCGATCACGGTCTGAGACGATCGTCACAGGGAGGGGCCAGGGAATCGAGAGAGCGGGATCATCGAACCGTAGGGCGGCCTCCGCGGCCGGCACATAGGGCTTTGAGTTGCAGTAGATGGTTTCGCAGTCATCGGTGAGTGTCTGGAAGCCGTGGGCAAAGCCCTCCGGAATGAGCAGCGAGCGGCCGTTGTCGGCCGAGAGCATTTCCGCATGCCAGCGGAGGTAGGTGGGCGAGTCGGGGCGGACGTCAACGGCCACGTCGTAGATCTCCCCGCGGATGCAGGTCACAAGTTTTATTTCGGCATGCGGGGGCGTTTGATAGTGCAAGCCGCGGACCGTGCCGCGGCGGATTGTGATCGAGTGATTGACCTGCACTGGGCCGTTGTCGAATCCATGATCGGCGAGCGTTTCGGAACACCAGAGCCGGTTAAACGATCCCCGTGAATCGGTCGCTCGAGAGCGAACCAGCACCGCAAGGCCCGCGAGTGGCAGTCGTTGGATGACGAAGCCCATCAGAAAACTGCCTCGTAGTACGTTAGTTTACGTGCCGACTTGGTTGTTTGCGACGGAAACGATGGCGGCCATCGCATTTGCAACCAACTCTTCATACTTAGGCTTAAGAACGGGATGGTCGTAATACTCGCCATAGCGGTGAATTCCATGGGTTGTGCATCGCTGGCAAGTGGGATGACCTGTCTTAGCCTGCATAAGATCACCAGGCGTCATCTCAAGGAAATTGCCCAGGCGGTTCTTCTGCAAGTCATAGACCCCGCAGCAGAGGGCCGCGTTGCCTTGGAAATCCAGGACGATCTGTTCTGCCCACAGTCTACAAGGTTCGTGAGCAAACTTTTTCGCTTCGGCCAGTGCGGGCAACATCGGCAGCGCAATTTCGTGGTCGACGAATGCCCGTTCGGCTTCGGTTAATTTCCCTTCCGCCAATGCCAACACTTTTTCCAATGGCATGTAAAAAGCCCAGTTTTCCATCCATTCGAATCCAAGGCGGGTTGCGAACTCGCGCATAGGCTCTAGATCAGCAAGATTATTGCGATATTTGTGAAAGTACACAACAACACGTGTCTGACGCGCTTTTAGCTGCCGCTTTGCCGCCGCCAGTCTTGCCATGTTCGCTTTGACTCGTTCAATATTGCCGCCGGCGTGGGTTTTACCATACGTCTCCTGATGAAATCCCGACAACGAGATTCGCAGCTCGTCGGGGCCCGCCGCCAATATCGCTTCAGGATTGCGCAACACGTTTAAGTTTGTGCTGAGTGCACAATACAGGTGGCGTTGCTTTACTATTGCTATCAGCTCGGGCAGTTGAGGATGCAGGAATGATTCGCCCCAGTTGTACAGGCTTACACGCTGAATCCAGTAGTCCTCGTCAGCCTTTTCGATGATTTTGTTAAAAAAGTGGACATCCGTCAGGCCAGCCGGAGTCGAGGCTTCCATGTTGCCAACGGGGCAAGAAGGACATCTCAAATTACAGGTTCCAACGACATCCATGAGAAGTTCCATGCGCCGCTTGCCAGGCGTCGGAGGTATGACGAAAGTGCCGAGAGTCGTGCGGAGCCACTCAGGTAACACCCGACGCGCGAGTGGACGAACTGCAAGGGCGAATTGTTGAACGCGGTTCAATCGAGGCATAAGGAGCCCTTGTCAAAACAGGAGGATATCACCGAGAGACCTCAGGCGACCCGCTCTCGAAGGCGTCGATGTCGGCATGGCAGAGTTCGCTCGCCGATGTGTGGTTGCTGTAGCGGCAATACCAATGCACCGTGCGATCGACGGTCTCTCGAAGATCCCAGCGAGGCGACACGCCGAGAGCTATCTTGGCCTTGGATGCGTCAATCGCGAGCCAACTCGATTCATGGGGGCCGTCTGAGGCGTCAGCGCATGCGAGGCTGCCCTGGCCAACGAGGTTATGAGCGAGACACACGACGTCGCGAACTGTGGCCACGGCCGACGCAGGTGGGCCGAAGTTGTAGGCGCCAGCGAGAGCTGGATCGTCGAAGGTCCGGTGGGCGAGCGTGAGATACCCCGCAAGCGGTTCGAGAACATGCTGCCAGGGGCGAACCGCGTCTGGCCGACGGACGTTGAGCACGTCGCCGGCTAGCCAGGCCCGCATCGCATCGGGAATCAGCCGATCTTCCGACCAGTCTCCGCCGCCGATCACATTGCCCGCGCGGGCAGAGGACACCGCCACGTTAGCGTCGGCGAGGAAGGCCTGGCGATAGCTTTCGACGACGATTTCACTCGCGGCCTTGCTGGCGCTGTATGGATCGTGGCCGCCGAGCGGGTCCGTTTCGCAATGGGCCGTCGGGGCGTCGCTGGCAGCCTCGCGATAGACCTTGTCGGTGGTCACGATGACTACTGATCGAATCGATCGCACGCCGCGGATGGCATCCAGCAGGTTTGCCGTGCCGAGCATGTTGGTCGAGAAGGTGCCGAGCGGATCGCGGTAGCTCGCCCGCACGAGCGACTGGGCAGCGAGATGAAAGACGACCTCGGGCGACGTTTCGGCGACGATCGCTCTGAGGGCCGCGGCGTCCCGGACATCGCAGGTTCGGCTGTCGCATGCGCGATCGAGCGACGCGGCCTCGTAGAGGCTTGGGTTGGTCGGAGGCGGTAGCGCAACGCCGGTAACGCGAGCGCCCAGCCTCGCCAGCCACAGCACGAGCCATGAGCCCTTGAAACCGGTGTGGCCGGTGACGAGCACCCGCCTGCCACGCCAGAAGTGTGCGTCGATCCGAGTCATCGGTCCTGCCGCATCGTCACGTCCACGCTTTCCACGGAGCCCGTCCAGAGGCCCACAACTCTTCGAGTTGCGTGCGATCGCGGACCGTATCCATCGCCAGCCAGAAGCCAGTGTGATCGTAC
>JBIIOL010000526.1:0-3013 GCA_044336965.1 Pirellulales bacterium
TGGAATCGGATCCCGGTAGCCGGCGCCGGGGAGTTCCGTCTGGTTCGTCGTTATCCGTACGACGCTTGGCCCGATCGCGGCCCCCTCGAGATTCGAGCGATAGGCGACCGTATAGCGGCCCGTCGTGTCCGTCTTGCCGAAAGACGACATTCCCGCAGCGGACGTGAATAGAACGATCGCATCGCCGAGCGGCTTGCCGTCGAGCGTGACGACCCCGCTGACCGCCGCGAGGTCGGGCGTGCCGGGTGACTTTCGGCTGCACGCCACGATCGACACGCACGATGCGATGCACACCGCGAGTACCAGACGCCGCGTAGCTTGTACGCATGGGTTGAATCGTCGCATATGACGAGTTCTCCTTAGGGCTTTCCGGTGATCGATGACTATCACGAATCGAACCGCTCTCAGAAGGGCATGTCGAAGGTCTGCCCGTCTTCGCGGCGGCGGAGCCGGACCTGTGTCGTGTCATCGATGTTCTCATTGAGAAACACCACCGCGCCGTCGGCCATGACCGCCTGCACGCCTCCGGCGTGCTTGCTGGAATTGATCCATGCGGCTCCAAAGTCCCACGTGGAACGCCCGATCCAGTATCCTGTCCCGGCGCCGCCTGTTCCGGCACCGCCGCCATAGGTTTCACAGGTAGCCGTGTTCATGCCGCAGGTCACGGTGGTGGCACTCGGGAGCGGACCGGCCCATGTGCCACCCGAATAGTTGCATGCCACACCGCCGCAATTGCGACCGCCCTGTTCCGGGGTGGAGGCCCGCTCGATGATCATCAGCGTCTTGCTCGTTCCGTCCGTCACGTCCTTGAACTTCATATCCTGCCGAATCCAGATCACGCCCCCTTGGTCGCCGCTCGTCGACGGACTCGAAGCCTTCCCCACGCATGCGGCGGCAAGCGTTCCGGCGTTGGCTCCGTAATTGCTGATCCCGTGGCCATTCGCATTACGGCCGGTGCCTGATTCCGACGGACACCGGTAGACAGGCACGATGGTCGTGGCGACCATCCCCGCCCAATAACCACCTTGCGTGAACCAGTTCACGGGCATTCCCAACGACGCCCCGGACGTTCCCGTCGCAAGTGCGACCATCTTGTTGTAGAGCTGCGGATTCTCGTTGTAAGGAAGGATCAGCGTCGACCACGCCATGCCGGTGACATTCTTGTCAAGCGCGTCGCCACCGGCGACGTCGTTTGAATAGGGATAGTTGTCCACGGCCGACGGAGGGATCGTTTTCCGCGCATCGGCGTAGTTGTGGATGGCGATGCCGATCTGCTTGAGGTTGTTCTGGCACGACGACCGCCGCGCCGCCTCGCGTGCGGCCTGGACGGCGGGGAGAAGCAGCCCGACGAGCGTGCCAATGATCGCGATTACGACCAACAACTCGACGAGCGTAAATCCTGTCGCGGCCCTGACGGTTGGCACGCGACCGCGGAGGCAGGAGATGTTCCAAGAAGTATTCATAAACGCACCCTCTCGTGAATGAGCGACGAAAAAATAAAAAGCAGGAAACTCATCGGAGTGGCATGATCAAAGGTGTTTCGAGGAGAGCGGTGCGGTGGACTCCCGCACCACCAGTTCCGGGGCGATCCGCAGGCTGCGTGGTGGGGCATCCGCCTTCCCGGCGTCGAGCCGTTCCAGGATCAGCCTCGCCGCATTCCGGCCGATCTGCTCGAAATCCTGGCGGATTGTCGTGAGCTTCGGTGCGAGCCACTGCGACTCCGGCAGGTCGGCGAACCCGACCACCGAGACATCGCGGCCGGCCCGCAGTCCGAGCTGCTCCAGGGCCTCGTACACCTGCTGGGCGAGCAGGTCGGATCCAGCAGAAATGGCGGTCGGCCGCTGCGGGGAATCGAGGAGTTCGATTACGCGGTCGCGACAATCGTGAAGGCCACATTCGACCACTTGAAAAGCGACGTCATGCCGCGTTTCCGTCGCCATCCTGAAGCCACGCAGGCGATCGCCAAACGTCGCCACCCAAAGATCACCGGCGACATGGGCGATACGACGATGCCCGAGCGCGAGCAGGTGCTCTGCCATCAGCCGGCCACCGGCGACGTCGTCGATGCCACTGAAGTCCGCCCGCGTCTTGTCGAGCCGCCGGTCAACCGCCACGAGAGGTATGCCGCGTTCCCACACCTCGTGCAGATAGCCGTCGGGCACGGTCTCGTCGGATGGCCAGAAGATGATCCCGTCGACCCGCTGATCCAGCAGCCGGTGAATGTGGGAGAGTTCCATAGGGTCCGGCGCCGTGCCCGTATTCACGCCGCGGAAGTGGAGCAACGGCAGGCTACCGTGGCTCGCCAGTTCGTTGTGGATGCCTCGGACGAGTAGTGCGGTGAAGGACCGGGAGAGATTCACCATCACGCCGACCGTGCCGCTGCGGCCTGTTTGCAGGGCCCGCACTAGCCGGTTGGGGCGGTACCTGAGCCGCTCCGCGACGTCGAGCACCCTCTTGCGGGTCTTTGCCGACAGCCGGCCCTCGCCCTTGAGTGCCCGCGAGACGGTCATCAGCGACACGCCGGACTCGGCGGCAATCTGCTTCAGTCCCACACGCTGGCGGCGGGGCTTTTTTGGAGTAGCGGACATGGTCGCTCGGTGACAGGAACGAGGGTCGGAGAGGCTCCCACAACAAAACGAAACCCAAATGCGTTAGTATTAAACCATTTTGTCTTCGACTACGGAAGGGATTGGCCCTGAATCTGCGCCTGATTCTGCATGGGTTGTCGCCCGATCAGGGCTCCGATTCCGGCAAAGGCGACGCCAACCCGCCGGTGGTTGCGGAAATACTCCGACGATTCGACGTGACCTGCGCCCCTAAAACACCACCGCTTCCAGAGAGAGGATCTGAGAGTGTGCCGTTGGCCAACCTATCCGTTTCAGGTCTCGAGCCCCGCGAGCGGGCCGGTGCTGGACCTCCGGGGCCGATCCGGAAGGTCCTCACGCATCTGGGCGAAGCGCTCGAGCCTCCGCCAGTCTCTCCCGCCCGTGGCCCGCCGACCGACTGGGGAGAG
>JBIIOL010000633.1:0-3009 GCA_044336965.1 Pirellulales bacterium
GGGCGGCACGGGCCGCGTCGGCAGCAAGTCCGCGGGCGAGAAGTTCGGCTTGAAGTGGTAGTGAGCGGCGTGCCGGGGCTGCCCACGCCCTGTCGCCGGACGTTCGCTGCGGGCATCCTGCCCTTAGCTCACTCGGATGCTGACTGCGCTTCGCCATCCTGGCTCCGCTTGTCAGCATACGCCGGCTCTCTGGGCATGGGCAGCCCCTGCCGGATTGATGACGGTGGGTGATGGTATGCGCTGCCACCCAGTGCTAGGCCGCTACCGCGGTTCGATCTTCTTCTTGCCCATCCAGGGCACGAGCGCGTCGGGGACGACGATCGAGCCGTCGGAGCACTGGTAGTTCTCCAGGATGGCGATGATCGCCCGACTGATCGCGATCGCCGTGCCGTTGAGCGTGTGGACGTAGGAGGTGCCCTTCTCGCCCGGCTTGCGATACCTCACGGCCAGCCGCCGGGCCTGGTAGTCGGTGCAGTTGGAGGTGCTCGTCACCTCGCCCCATTCACCATTTTCACCGCGGCCCGGCATCCAGGCCTCGAGGTCGAACTTCCGGTAGGCGGGGCCACCCAGGTCGCCGCTGGCGGTGTCGATGACGCGGTAAGGGATGCCGAGGCCGTCGAACAGTTCGCACTCGAGGTCGAGCAGGTAGTTGTGCATGTCCTCGCTCTGCTCAGGGAGCGTATAAGCGAACATCTCGATCTTCGTGAACTGGTGCACGCGGTAGAGGCCGCGGGTGGCCCGGCCGTGGGCGCCGGCCTCCGTGCGGAAGCAGTGGCTGATGCCGCAGAGTTTGAGCGGCAGTTCGTCGGCCTCGAAGATCCGCTCGTGCATGGCGCCACCGAGCGTGATTTCGGCGGTGGCGATGAGCGACAGATCGCTGCCGGTGACAGAGTAGATCTGCGTCTCGGGGCCGCGGGGCATGAAGCCTGTGCCTTCGAGGATGCTGTCGCGAGCGAGGTCGGGCGTGGTCATCACCGTGAAGTTCTCACGCATCAGCAGGTCGACCGCGTACCGCTGCAGCGCCAACTCCAGGAGCACAGCATCATTGGTCAGAAAATAAAAGCCGTGGCCCGCCACCTTCGCGCCGGCCTCGAAGTCGAAAAGCTTGAGGTGGCCACCAAGCTCGACGTGATCAAGGGGCTTAAAGTCGAAGCCGGCGACGGGCGTCCGACCGAGGCGAATTTCGACGGCGGCGTTCTCACCTCCCACCGGTGCGGCGGGATGCGTGAGGTTGGGGATCGCCCGCAGAATCTCGTCCGATTCCTGGACGATCTCGGCCAGCTTCCCCTCGAAGGCCGATACCTCCTCGCGGAGCCGCCGGCCTTCGCCCTTGCGGGCTTCACGTTCGGCGGCATCGGCCGCCGTGGCGATCGACTTGCTCACCTGTCCGGCCTGTTGGTTGAGCCGGTCGATGTCGGCCTGCATCTGCCGCCGCAGGCGGTCGAGTTCGGCGAACCGGGCCACGTCGGCGGAGGAGCCCCTCTGGCGGCAGTTGGTGGCGACGAGATCCACGTTGTCGGCAACGAAACGGCGGTCGAGCACGGCGGCGTATCTCCGTGGGAATCCGCGGGGCGACAGCCACCGGGGAGGGTCACACCTTATACTGTGGAACCGTTCCTGTCAGGCTGTTCCCGTCGGCCCGTTGACGGGGTCTGCAAACCCGCCGGAGTGTGCCCATCCCATGACCGCTGCCGCCCCCACCGTGGAGCCCGTTGAGGAGGCCCCCGCCCCCGCCAAGGCCGAGAAAAGCGACAGTCGTCCCAAGAAGCAGCCGCGGTACCACGTGGTGCTCTGGAACGACGACGATCACACCTACCAATACGTCGTCGCGATGCTGCAGAAGCTCTTCGGGCATCCGCCGGAGAAGGGCTACCTGTTGGCGAAGGAGGTCGACTCCCAGGGGCGGGTGATCGTGCTCACGACGACGAAGGAGCACGCGGAGCTGAAGCGGGACCAGATCCACGCCTTCGGCGCCGACCGGC
Source organism: Pirellulales bacterium (assembly GCA_044336965.1). Lineage (GTDB taxonomy): Bacteria > Planctomycetota > Planctomycetia > Pirellulales > UBA1268 > CAMCQY01. The sequence goes on from JBIIOL010000633.1 coordinate 1,983, forward strand.
TGCTGGCCCGCTGCAAGGGAGCGATGTCAGCCTCGATCGAGCCCGAGCCAGAATAAACGTCGCCAGAGACAGCTTTCCAGCAGGGGAGGCGACGGTATGGCTGGTGAAGGGTGATGCCCGGGACGCTAGTCGGCTCGCGCGTCAATATTGATGGGCTCGAGCGTCGCCACATGGAACAGCGGGCAGATGCGGGCGTCTGCGGGGAGGCCGTCATCCGCACCATCGATGCCAACGAATAGGTCATTCTTCGTCACCCACGCCATCTCAGGGTGCCGGACCTCGTAGGCCTCACCGGACGACATGACGACGCGGAACGGCCGGAACGGTCGCTGACGCAACAGATCGCGCACCATCGTCGTTGTCATAACCGATCCCTCGCATCTGTGGATAATGCATCCTTTGCTAAGATGATATACGCCCGTACATACTCCTGTCAATTGTCGAGGAAACTGTGCCAGGCATATGGGGCGGATCTCCACGAACCTGCACGCCACCTCCCGGCACGTCGGACGGCACAGTGTCGCCGGGCACTGAATCCCAAGCCCACCGAATGCGGCAGTCATTCTCGACGTCAGGCCCAGCAGTCGCGTTCGGGTCGGCTGCGCAGGCGATTGGCCTCCGCGTCGAGGCCGTCGGGCGTCGTGAAGACCTCCCGGGCCGGGTCGAAGCTGAGCGTGCGGCCGAGCATCCAGGCGATCGCCGCAGCATGGCAGGCGATATGGCTCTTCCGCATCACTTCGGCATTGCAGATCGTCGGCTGACGCGACTTCACGCTGTCGAAGAAGTTCCGCGAGTGGAGGGCGGCATCAGTGCCCCGCGGGATCTTCTCCTGCGATGGCAGGCTGGCCCGCAGGGCCTCGTCTGAAAGGTCGATGCCGCCCGAGTCACCTGTCTCGACCCAGCCCGTCTTGCCGATGAACTTCACCGGGCAGGTGCCGAGCTTGGTGTTCCAGTTTGGAGCCCGGTCTCCGAACGGAGTGGCGAGGAAGTCGAGGAACAACACGACGCCGTTGGCGTAGCGGCACTC
>JBIIOL010000071.1:0-10354 GCA_044336965.1 Pirellulales bacterium
TACTGGCAGCTTACTCAACGCCCAAGAAGCCCCGTCCAGGAGCCTTTCTTCTATGGCCACTCGCGCCGTCCGCCGTCTCCAGCCAACCGAGGTCCGTCACTTCGGCAGCCGCCGCGCCAGCCACTCCATTCCCGACCTCACTGAGATTCAGACCCGCTTCTACGACGCGTTCCTGCAGTACGACGTTCCGTCGAACAAGCGGAAGGATCATGGCATCGAGGGTGTGCTCCGTGAGATATTTCCGATCGAGAGCTATGACAAGACCGTCAAGATCGAGTATCTGCGGTACGAGCTCGGCAAGCCACGCTACGATCCGGACGAGTGCCGTCAGTTGCGGCTTACCTATGGCCGCCCACTCCGCGTTCTGCTGAGGCTCACCCGCGAGCAGCCCATCGACGAAGAGGTCTACCTCGGCGACATCCCCATCATGCTGGGCGGCGGTGAGTTCATCATCAATGGCGCCGAACGAGTGGTGGTGAGCCAGTTGCACCGCTCGCCTGGCATCGACTTCGTCGCCGACACCGAGTCGAGCGATCGAAAGACTTACAACTGCCGCATCATTCCAGAGCGTGGCAGTTGGATCGAGCTCAACGTGTCGAAGAAAGACACTCTGCAGGTTCGCATTGACCAGAGCGGGAAGTTCTCCGCTCTCACGCTCCTGCGGGCGATGGATCCGAAATACAGCCGCGACTCCGAAATCCTGAAGCTGTTTTACAAGACTTCCAAGGAGAAGGTGTCGGGGGCGCGGAGCGTGCCGAAGATCGAGGGCCACATCGCCGTCGATGACATCGTCTACCCCAAGGGGAGCGAGCGGGCTGGTGAGATCATCGTCGACGCCGGTGCCAAGATCACGCACGACATGGCGGAATTGATCTGCACGTCGGGTCTGCCGGCGATCGAAGTGATGCTGGAGCAGAAGGTCCCGCTCCTCATGAACAGCCTCAAGGAGGATTCTGACGAGTCGAAAAAACGGACTGGGGTGGCCCCGAGCCACGAAGATGCATTGGTGCGAATCTACCAGCGTCTCCGTCCGGGCAATCCTCCGGCCCTCGACAAGGCCAGGGCGCTGTTCGACGAGAAGTTCAAGGACACGAATCGCTACCGCCTCGGCCGCGTTGGCCGTTTCCGCATCAATCGCAAGCTCGGCCTCTCGGTGCCTGAAACCGAGATGACGCTGCGCCCCGATGACCTGATCGCCGCGATCAAGTACATGCTTCAGCTCAGCGAGGGCGAGGGGGAGGTCGAGGTCGACGATATCGATCACCTCGGCAACCGGCGCTTGCGTACGATCGACGAGCTCGCCAGCGACGAACTCCGCAAGGGGTTCCTCAAGCTGCGACGCACGGTGCAGGAGCGGATGAGCCTGAAGGACGTCGCCGAGATGTCGCCACGGACTCTCATCAATCCCAAGAGCATTTCGGCGGCCATCGATTACTTCTTCGGCCGTGGCGAACTCTCGCAGGTGGTCGACCAGACGAATCCGCTTTCGATGCTCACTCACGAGCGGCGGCTCTCCGCACTCGGCCCGGGTGGCTTGAACCGCAAGCGGGCTGGCTTCGAGGTTCGCGACGTTCACATCTCGCACTACGGCCGGATTTGCCCGATCGAAACGCCCGAAGGTACGAACATCGGTCTGATCTCGAGCCTCGCCATCTACTCCGGCGTCGACTCGTATGGCTTTCTGGTAACGCCATACCGCAAGGTCTCGAAGTGCAAGCTGACCGACGACGTCGTCTGGCTCCGGGCCGATGAGGAGCATGACGCTCACCTTGCCCCGGCCGACGCCACCGTGGTCGATGGCAAGCTCGAGGGAGATACGATCATCGCCCGTTACCGTGGCGACTTCGTGCTCGTTCCCGCCGATGCGATTGAGTACATCGACGTCGCGCCGAGCCAGATGGTGGGCGTGTCGGCCGGCCTGATTCCGTTCCTCGAGCACGACGACGCCAACCGCGCGTTGATGGGTTCCAACATGCAGCGTCAGGCCGTGCCGCTGCTGGTGACCGAGCCGCCGATCGTGGGCACGGGGATGGAACGTGATGTGGCAGTGAATTCGGGGCTGATCGTGCGGGCGGCCAAGAAGGGCTCCGTTACCTATGTCGACGCCGAGTCGATCGAGGTGACCCCGCCATCGGGTTCCGTCGACACGTACAAACTGCGGAAGTATGTCGGGCTCAACGAGCGCACCTGCCAAAACCAGAAGCCCATCGTGCAGCTCGGCCAGAAGGTCGAGAAGGGCGATGTACTGGCTGACGGTGCCGCCACCTACAAGGGTGAGTTGGCGCTCGGTCGCAACGTGCTCGTGGGCTTCATGGCGTGGGATGGCTTCAACTTCGAAGACGCCATCATCATCAGCGAGGAACTGGTGGAAGACGATGTCTACACCTCGATTCACATCGAGGAATACGACATCGAGATCCGCGACACCAAGCTGGGCCGCGAGGAATTCACTCGTGACATCCCCAACGTCGGCGAGCGCGCCCTGCACAATCTCGACGAAAGCGGGATCGTCCGGATCGGCACCTACGTGCGACCTGGCGACATCCTGGTTGGCAAGGTCTCGCCCAAGAGCAAGACGGAACTCACGCCGGAAGAAAAGCTCCTGCACGCTATCTTCGGCCGTGCCGGCGAGGACGTGAAGAACGACTCGCTCGAGGTGCCGTCGGGCGTCGAGGGCATCGTGATCGCGGCCGAGAAGTTCTCGCGGCGGATGAGCCTTTCCGAGGAAGAGCGTCGCGAGTTCGAGAAGCAGCTCAAGGAAGCGGAAAATATCGGCAATGCCCAGATTGCCGAAATGTTCGCCACGCTGGTCTCGGAACTTGAGAAGGTGCTGCAAAAGCCTCTCACGGCGACCGATGGCAGCCCGCTGGTTCGCAATCAGGATCACAAGATCGTGTCGGAGCGGGCGGCGGCGTTCAAGCTCGACGAGCTCGATATTCGGTCCCCCCAGCGCAAGGCCGATATCGAGAAGGTTTACAAGACGATGTGGCCCGCCGTGGATGCCGCGATCGACGCCCGAGACCGCCGCCTCAACAGCATGAAGCGAGGCGACGAGCTGAGGCCCGGCGTGCTCCAGATGGTGAAGGTGTACGTCGCGGCCCGCCGCGTGATCTCGGTCGGCGACAAGATGGCCGGCCGGCACGGCAACAAGGGTGTGATCGCGAAGATTCTCCCGAAAGAGGACATGCCCTTCCTGGCGGATGGAACACCCGTGCAGATTCTCCTCAACCCACTCGGTGTGCCGAGCCGCATGAACGTGGGGCAGATCCTGGAAACCCATCTCGGATGGGCCGGCATGAAGCTCGGCTTTCAGGCCATCACGCCGGTGTTTGATGGCGCCAGTGAAGATGACATCAATGCCGTGCTGGACAAGGCGGGCCTGCCGCGGCACGGCAAGGCCCAACTGTATGACGGCCGCACGGGCGAGAAGATGGAGCAGGAGACGACCGTCGGCTACATCTACATGCTCAAGCTCCATCATCTCGTCGACGACAAGGTGCATGCGAGATCGACGGGCCCCTACTCCCTCATCACGCAGCAGCCACTCGGTGGCAAAGCTCGCTTCGGCGGGCAGCGTTTCGGCGAGATGGAAGTCTGGGCCCTGGAGGCGTATGGCGCCGCCTACATCCTCCAGGAACTCCTCACCGTCAAGAGCGACGACGTCGAGGGCCGGACCAAGATTTACGAGAGCATGGTGAAGGGCGAGAACACGCTCGAGGCCGGCACGCCTGCCAGCTTCGATGTGCTCACCAACGAGATTCGTGGCCTGGCCCTCAACATGCAACTGGAAAAACGACGGGTGTGAGCGATCCATGAGAGCTGCCCGGCCCTGGTTCCTGCACGACTAAGCAAAACAGACTGCGTTTTCACAAGAGGAGCTTCCACGTGAGCATCGGCGAATCCACCTACGATCGCGTCAATGACTATTCAGCTGTGAAGATCAGCCTGGCACGTCCGCACGACATTCGCAGCTGGTCGTTTGGCGAGGTGAAGAAGCCCGAGACCATCAACTACCGCACCTACCGTCCTGAAAAAGACGGTCTGATGTGCGAGAAGATCTTCGGACCGGAAAAGGACTGGGAATGCTCCTGCGGCAAGTACCGCGGCATGAAGTACAAGGGGATGATCTGCGATCGCTGCGGCGTGAAGGTGACGCACAGCCGCGTCCGCCGCAAGCGAATGGGCCACATCGAGCTGGCGGCCCCGGTGGTCCACATCTGGTTCTTCAAGGCGATGCCAAGCCGTCTCGGCGCGCTGCTCGACATGAAGACATCCAGCCTGGAGAAGGTGATCTACTTCCAGGACTACGTGGTGCTCGACCCCAAGGACACGCCGCTCAAAAAGCAGCAACTGCTCACCGAGGAGGAGTTTCGCGAGGCCCGCAACACCTTTGGTGAGACCGGCTTCGAGGCCGAGATGGGCGCCGAGGCGGTCCGCAAACTGCTCCTGTCGCTCGACCTTGTGACGCTCTCGAAGGACCTCCGGATCGAACTCGCCACGACCAACAGCAAGCAGAAGAAGAAGGACCTGGTCAATCGCCTGAAGATCGTCGAGGCGATCCGCGACAGTGAAAACAAGCCCGAGTGGATCGTGCTCGACGTGATCCCGGTCATCCCGCCGGACCTGCGGCCGCTGGTCATGCTCGATTCGGGCAACTTCGCGACGAGCGACCTCAATGATCTCTACCGCCGGATCATCAATCGCAACAACCGCCTCAAGAAACTGGTTGACCTCAACGCGCCCGAGGTGATCATCCGCAACGAGAAGCGGATGCTGCAGCAGTCGGTCGACGCGCTCTTCGACAACAACCGCTGCAAGCGGCCCGTGCTGGCTTCGAGCAACCGCCCGCTCAAGAGCCTCACCGACATGATCAAGGGCAAGCAGGGTCGGTTCCGCGAGAACCTGCTCGGCAAGCGTGTCGATTACTCCGCACGCAGCGTGATCGTGGTCGGCCCCAACCTCAGGCTCCACCAGTGCGGCCTGCCTAAAAAGATCGCCCTTGAACTCTACCAGCCGTTCATCATTCGGCGGCTCAAGGAACTCGGCCATGCCGACACGATCAAGAGCGCCAAGAAAATGCTGGAGCGGAAGGATGCCGAGGTGTGGGACATCCTCGAAGAGGTGATCCGCAATCACCCCGTGCTCTTGAATCGCGCCCCCACCCTGCACCGCATGGGCATTCAGGCCTTCGAGCCGATGCTTGTGGAAGGGAATGCAATCAAACTTCACCCCCTGGTGTGCAAGGGCTTCAACGCCGACTTCGACGGCGACCAGATGGCCGTGCATCTCCCGCTCTCGATCGAGGCGCAGGTCGAGGCCCACACGTTGATGCTGTCCACCAACAACATCTTCAGCCCTGCCAACGGCGCACCGATCATCAGCCCGTCGCAGGACGTGGTGATGGGTTGCTACTACCTCACGATGCTGCTCCCCGGCCGCAAGGGCGAGGGCATGGTCTTCAAGAACGTCGAGGAGGTGGAACTCGCGCACTCGCTCGGCAAGGTGGACACGCACGCCAAGATCCGCGTCAAGCTTCGCCCCGGTCGCAGCCTGAAGACGGACGTCGAGGCGCTCCGCAAGCCCGGCGCGGTGATCGAGACGACCGTCGGCCGTGTTTTGTTCAACTCGATCCTGCCGGAAGGGATGCTCTTCTACAACATCCCGATGCGTTCGAGCGAACTGGCCCGCGTGATCTCCGACTGCTACCAGGCCCTCGGTCGCCGCAAGACGATCGACCTGCTCGACAACATGAACCGCGTCGGCTTCAGCTGGAGCACGCGGAGCGGCCTCTCCTTCGCCACGGACGATCTGATCACGCCCGCCAACAAGGGACGGATCATCGGCTCCGCAGAGAAGGAAGTCATGAAGATCATGAAGCTCTACCAGCGCGGCGTGATCACCGACGGCGAGCGCTACAACCAGGTGCTCGACGCCTGGACGCATGCCCGCGAACAGATCACCAAAGAGATGATGGAAGAACTCGAGCAGGACACCGACGCGCGGGACACGCGTTATGCCGGCTACGTGAACCCGATCTTCCTGATGGCCCACTCCGGTGCCCGAGGCGGCGTGGAGCAGATCCGTCAGCTCGCCGGCATGCGAGGTCTGATGGCCAAGCCGTCGGGAAAGATCATCGAGACGCCAATCAAGGCGAACTTCCGCGAAGGTCTCACCGTGCTCGAGTACTTCAGCTCCACGCACGGCGCCCGCAAGGGTCTGGCCGACACGGCACTCAAGACCGCTGACTCGGGCTACCTCACGCGCAAACTCGCCGACGTGGCCCAAAACGTGGTCGTGACGATGCATGACTGCGGCACCACGCAGGGCATCGACAAGACGATCATCTACCGCGGCGAGAAGGTCGAGGTCAATCTTGCCGACAGCATCCGTGGCCGCGTCAGCAGGGCCAACATCGTCAACCCGATCAGCGACGAGGTGGTCGTGCACGAGGATGAACTGATCACGCCGAAGATGGCGAGGCAGATCGAGGAACTGGGGCTCGAAAAGATCCAGGTCCGTAGCGCGCTGACCTGCGAAGCGCCGCTGGGCGTGTGCCGACTCTGCTACGGCATGGATCTTTCCACCGGCTCCATGGTCGAGGAGGGCATGGCTGTCGGCATCATCGCAGCCCAGAGCATCGGTGAACCTGGCACGCAGTTGACGATGCGCACGTTCCACATCGGCGGCGTGGGTCAGCGTGCCATCGAGGAGAACGAGTACCGCGCCAAGCGGGCTGGCACGGTGAAAACCACACGTGTCCGCCCGGTGCAGAACGAGCAGGGTCAACAGATCGTGCTGGCGCGAAACGGCGAAATCGCCATCATCGACGCCAAGGGCCGTGAACTGGAAAAGTTCGAAGTCCCCGCCGGTGCAATCCTCATGGTGGCCGAAAACGACGAGGTAAAGCCCGGTGCGGTGCTCGTGCAGTGGGACCCGCATGCGATCCCGATCCTGTCGGAAGTGGCGGGCAAGGTGCGTTTTGAGGATGTCATCGAGGGCGAGACGCTCCGCGTCGAGAAGGACCCCAGCGGTCACTTGAGGCGGATGGTGATGGAGCACAAGGGTGTCTACCACCCGCAGATCGTGCTGGAGGACGAAGACGGCAAGATCCTCGACTTCTACTACCTGCCCGAGAAGGCCTATATCGAAGTCACGCCAGGCGAGTTGGTGAAGGCCGGTCACGTGCTTGCCAAGACGCCCCGTGAGGCGTCAGGCACGCAGGACATTACGGGCGGTCTGCCCCGCGTCACGGAAATCTTCGAGGCCCGCAAGCCGAAGGATCCCGCCATCATGGCCGAGATCGACGGCAAGGTGGAACTGCTCGGGGAGAAGCGTCGCGGCAAACGGACGATCGTTGTGAAGAATGAAAGCGGCATCGAGCGCGAGCATCTCGTCACACACGGCAAGCATCTCCGTGTGCACGCCGGCGACATCGTCAAGGCGGGCGAGGCCCTGGTCGACGGTCCTCTCGTTCCGCACGACATTCTCCGCATCTCCGGCGAAGAGGAGGTGCAGCGGTATCTGGTGCGGGAGATTCAAAATGTCTACCGCAGCCAGCGGGTGGACATCGATGACAAGCACATCGAGATCATCGTGTCGCAGATGCTGCGGAAGGTGAAGATCGAGGCGGTCGGCGACACCGACCTGCTCCCGGGCAGCGTGCTGGACAAGTTCGAGTTCAAGCAGGCCAATGAAAAGATTGCAGCCGGACTGCGGATCAGCGACAAGGGTGACAGCGAGTTCGCGGTCGGCAGTGTCGTGCCGAAGGATGTGCTGGCTCAGGCAAATGCCCAGATCGAGGCTCTCGGAGGCACGCCCGCCAAGGGAGTGAAGCCAAAGCCCGCAACGAAGAGCACGCAGCTGCTCGGCATCACCAAGGCCAGCGTGCAGAGTTCCAGTTTTATCTCGGCCGCAAGCTTTCAGGAGACGACGAAGGTGCTCACCGAGGCTGCACTTGCCGGCAAGGTGGACAACCTCGTGGGACTCAAGGAGAACGTGATCCTTGGACACCTCATTCCGGCCGGTACGGGATTCAACACATTCCAGTCGGCAGAGGTTCGCGTACGGCCAGAGGCGCTCGACGCCCTGCGTATCGATCGGGGCGATGTCTTGACCCGCCAGTTTCCGCTGCTCGAGGCTGGGCCGCTCGGTGGTGACGCCTCCGGCGATGCCGGAGGGCCTGTCGCCGCCGTCGGCGAAGGGGAGTCTGAAAGCCTGTAGCCGTCACCGGCCCCTGACTGGTTCTTCAGACCAGGCCACCCGGGCGGGGGCCGTATTGGGTGTTTCGATCGTCACAAAAAGCGTTGACTGCCCTCATGGCAGGCTTCTCGTTTTGATTTCGAGGGAACTCCGAAGTACGGTTGCGGACAGGAAGCCGTCCGGCGTCGCGTACGACGCCGGGACCGTGCTCTCACTCCCTCACCGGAAGCCACCGATGCTGCTATCGACTCGTCTTCGAGCCGCATGCCTGCCGTCAACGGCAGGCATGCTCGCCTGCCTGTTGCTCGGCACCTGGGCCGAGCCAATCCTGGCACAGCCCTACAATCCCTACGCCGACGGGCAGGAATCGCTGCCTCCCGTCGCCGCGGACGGAACCCTGCACTGGGGGCCCTTTTACAAATCGGCTGACATGCAGAGAACCTACGAGCGACTCTGGAACATGGGAGCCTGTCGGGGCACGAAAAAGGCGATCACGGTGCCCGTTGGACGCAACAAGATGATCATCGACAACCTGCCTGAGGAGTCTTTCACGGGCAGGGTGAGGGCCGCGACCGGATCGCTGGAAGGTGGCATGGTGGCCTTTACCCAGGGCGACGCCATCGACCCCTCGGCGGCCATACTGGTCGCTCAGTTGCATCCCGCAGGCGTCACTCACATGCAGGTGGGTGGCCGCGTGTCGGTGGCCGCGATCAGGCCTGGCATGACGGTTCGCCTGAGGACGAATGTGGACGACCGTGGCCGGGCTGCGGATCCGGTCCAGGCCGTCGATATCGTCACTCCTCCACGCGACTTCACTCCTGATCCAGTGCGGTCACACCAACTCGACACCGTTGTGGGAACGGTGGTGCAGGCCCGCCACAAGATGCTCCAGATCAAGGTCGATGCCGGCACCATTCGGCGACTCACCCTGCCGCTCGCCGACGACACGTTGGTCATGGTTGTCGATGCGGCTCAACTCGAGCTCATCGCGCCAGGCGATGAAGTAGAGGTCACCGGCCGTCGCTGGAGCGGCGAGGGGTCCATGGGGGCGGGCACGGTCTTCACGTCTCGCATCGTCGTGAACAAGGCTTCCGTTCAGCCGCAAGGGCCAGCACAGCCTCGTTCCAACGAAGTCGGCACCAAGCAGGGCATGTGATCCTGAATGTCCTGTGCCGACGCTTTTGACCCCCGCTGGAATCCGGCCGGTCGAAACCGATAGAGTGATGGTGGGCGTCATCGGCACGGCGCCCAACGGGCGGCGTTGCCAAGAAGCGTGTCGCATCGTGCGGATCGAGCCTGATGGTAACCTCGGACAGATGGATCGTGAACGACGACCAGCGCGGGTCCGTCGGACAGATGGCGGCGACGACGCTCCGCAGGCGTTTCGATGCCGTCTGGATGGAACTCCGGGCGGCCTGTGACAGGCCCGACCAAGCTGAGCATGTTCATCAACTGCGGGTCGCAACCCGCCGCACGCTGGCCGCATTCGACGCATTCCACGCCATGATCCCCGCAAAACGTCGCATCTGGTTCGAAAAACGTCTCCGCCGACTGCGCCGCGCCGCCGGAGAGGCACGCGACCTCGACGTTCTCACCGACCTTCTGACGCACGACGCAGCGAGGGCGAGAAGTCGGCTGGTTGCGATGCTCTCCAAGCAGCGGCACAAGTCGAGGGTGCCCATCCGCGAGCAGCACGAACAACTCGTGGATGTGGATTGGTGCTCTCGCGTCGATCGACTGCTCAACGATGTCCACGCACGACGGAGCGGGAGCGGCTTTCACGCCTATGCGCGCCGTCACTTCAAGCCCATGATCGCCTCGTTCTTTGCGAAAGCCGACCGCAATTTGCGTGATGATGACGAGATCCACTCGCTCCGCATCGAGGGAAAGAAACTCCGGTACGCTCTGGAGATTTTCGCGTCAGCCTTTCCGGAGCGTGCGCGGCAGAGATGCGAGGAGTCGCTTGAACGGCTTCAGAAGACGCTCGGACACTTCACCGACCACGCGGCTGCAGCCGATCGTCTCGGGCGATGGGCGAGGAGCGTGGATGCAGGGCCCAATCGAGTCATGCTCGTCTCCCTGCGTGATGACGAGAGCAGGCAGGCTGACCGAGCGCGCAAGGTCTTTTCGAAGTGGTGGAGTCCCTCGCGTCGTC
>JBIIOL010000527.1:0-2998 GCA_044336965.1 Pirellulales bacterium
CTCGCCAGTCGCCAGCCGACCCGCGAGGATCCAGCGACCGCCCCAAGCGGCCTTCCCGCCGTCGGCAGCCAGCCCCCTGGCGACGCGATCCCGTTCCACCTTGTTGAAATGGTGGTTCGTGAAGCCGCGTCGGGCCTCATAGAGAGGAAGCACGGCGCTGGGCAGCGCGGTTGGCGGGGTCTCGGCCGGCGCCGGCCCCTTGCCGGCCTGCTTCTGCGGCTTGCCGTCGACGATATTCGCCAGATCCGCAGCGGTGTGCACGCCGGCCAGCCGGACGAGAATCTCCTCGCGGCGGCCACTGCGGCGATACACCAGCGGCACCCGCCAGCCAGCCGGCAGCGTGCCAAGCACGTTCTTGAAGGCATTGACGGTGCGCACGCTGCGGCCCGCCAGCGACACCACCTCGTCATCGTATCGCAGCCCGCGCTTCCAGGCATCGGAGGATTCGAGGATATCCGACACGACCACGCGACCGTCGGCGCTGGTGGCCACCGTGGCGCCGAGGGTGGCGTGATCGACGAGGCGACCGCCCTTGAGCAGGCCGAGAAAGTTCCGCAGCTGGTTGGCCGAGATGGCATATCCAACCCCCACGTTGACGCGGCCACGTTTTTCGAACGATGCCCTCCCGTTGACACCGATGACCCTGCCCTGCGCGTCGAACAGCCCGCCACCCGAATTGCCCGGATTGATCGCAGCATCGACCTGCAGGCAGTCGGCATATTCGAGGATCGTGCCGGCCGGAAACTGGTAGCGGCGCGTGCCCGACACGATGCCGGCGCTGATCGACGGCTGAAAGTCCGTGGCGAGCAGGAACGGGTTGCCGGCTGCGAAACAGAAATCGCCGACCTCGACCTCATCGCTGTCGGCAAGCAGGGCGAACGGAAAGTCGTCGCGGCCAAGGAGTTTGACGAGTGCCACGTCACCCGTCGGATCGAGACCCACGAGCACTGCGTCGTAGAGGCGGCCGTCGGCGAGTCCGCACTTCATTGCGATGCCCGCGGGCTGCACGACGTGAAAGTTGGTCAACGCGTAACCGTCCGGGCTGATCAGCACACCCGAGCCGCCCCCCGCCTCCCCGGCGAAGATCGCCACCGCGGCGGCCGACGCCCGCTGCATGACATCGATCCGCTGCTGCTGTGCGTCGAGCACCACCGAGGGCACGTCTCCAGCCCCCGGTCTCGCCTTATCCGAACCAGCAGGCGCATCGTCGCCCCGAGCGGACGCGACGGAGATGCACAGGAAGACCACTCCGCCCAGCCACAAGGCCTGCATGCCTGCCACGATCCGTCGGGCTGCCACTGGTTGGTCCATCCGCTGCATGAAAAGCCACCCTCTGCTGCCTGACACTCGTGACTAACGTTCGATCACCGGGTTGGTGAACCGCACCGCACCACCGATGCCACCACCGGGTCCACATTCCACCGTCACCGTGATTCTTCTCCCACTCGACACGTCGACATCGATCGGTATGCCGCCGTCATCCCTGCTGCCGACACCGTTTTCGACAGCCATGCCCGTCGCGCCAACCTGCTGACGAAACAGTTCGCGGTCATCGACGGCGACGGCGACCACCGTGACGTCGACCGCCTGCTGGCCAGCAACGGCATCGACGACGGCCCGGAAACGGCGGCTGTCGGAGGGCAGGCGCCAGACGGCGACCGTCCGTGGCCTCATGATGAGTGCCGACACGGCCGCCCCGGCATCGGCCCGCTTCCCGTCAGGCGTCACCGCACGCGACTGGCCGGGAGTGGATTCGATCGTCCGCGGTGCAAAAAAAGCCGCCAGTCCATCAGCACGGTCCGCTGCGGGACCGCCACGAGGAACAAGGCCGCCAAACCATGGCTCGACCTCGACCTTTTCGGCAGTGAGGCTGGCAAGCCGCACGATGCGGCCAGCGGCATAGTCGACGCCGCCAAACATGGCGGCGGGCATCCGTATTTCGTCGTCGATCACCAGGGCGTCGCTCGACCACTCCACACGGCTGCCCCGCACCCCACCGCCGGACACGGACACGACTGCGCGGCCCGCGGCGTCAGCCGGCTCGCCGCGCAACCACTGCAGGCCGATTACCTTCGACCGCTTGACGGGGATCGTCTCCTCCTCGAGCACCACCGTGACCGTGTCGGCCGACACGCCCGTGATGGCACATTCCACGAACTCGTGGTTCTCGGCAGTGCCGACGACGACGAGGTCTTTTTCCACACCTTCGGGAATCGCCCCCTGCCACGGAGCGGCCGCACCGTCCGCGCCGGAATCGAGCAGCCAAGCGATCGACCGCACGCGGCCGGCCGGCAGTTCGATCCGGCCCTCCGGCCGCGTCAGCACCGCCGGCTGTTCTCCCTGCCACGCAACGTCATCGGCGGACAGCGTCGACCCGTCGACCAACGTGAGGCCGAGCTTGGGCCGCACCGCAGCGTTCTCGCTTCCGTCGGATGATCCGGATGTTCTGCGCACCGTCCGCACCCGTTCGCGAGGCACCAACAGTGAGCCGCCTCGGACGTCTGCCAGATGCACGCCCGCGGCATCGATCCGCTCGAGCCTGCCAGCCGTCACGGTGCCGTCCCCCTGCTCAACCTGCACGAGCAGAGGCGAGGGAGCTGGCGTCTCCGCGGCGATCACCACACCCATCGTTGCCCACACCATGACGTTCCAGACCATGACAGTCTGAACCATGGCTGCTCGAACGACAGCGGTCGGGACGAACGTGATCGCCAACGGGATCCGCACTACCGCTTCTCCTCGCCGGAGGCCAGCCGTTTGAAATACTGCTCGATCGCCTCACGATAGTGCGCCGGAAACTCCCTGCCGATCTGCTGCAAAGCCTCCTCGCGCTTGTGGGGTGGGAGTTTGCCCCAGCCGTCCGTGTCGCCGATGTCGCGTTTGGTGACCTCGCCGGCCCCCTTGCCGCCCGCGATGCGGCTGTCGTCCATCGGCGTGCCGTTGCCGCCGCGTCCGCCGCCACCGGCGCCGCTCGACGACTGGCTCTGCTGCTGCTGTT
>JBIIOL010000528.1:0-2993 GCA_044336965.1 Pirellulales bacterium
ACGATGCCATCGACGAGGGCCGCCTGCCGGTTGGTCTCCCGCGTCAGCCGCCGGGCGATGCCCGACGACACGAGCAGCACGCCCGCGGTCGTCAGGCCGAAGATGGTGAGGGCGAAGTTGCGGAGCCGGTGAATCGGGGCCAGCACCTCTGCCTGATCGATCTCGGAGATAAGCGCCCAGCGGACAGTGCCCCGTTCTGTAGCCTCGTCGCGGTGGATCGTGACCGGGCACCATGAGGAAAGCACCGGCGCGTCGCGGTAGTCGATGCCCAGGGCGGTGCCCGACATGCCGTCGTCCAGAGCACTCTTCGCCGCCGCCGTGTTCACCTTGAACTTGGGATTGATGATCGTGGATTCGACGCCGAGGTCGCTGGCGAATCGCGAGTTGCTGCGGAACATCCGGTCGGAGCCGATCGCATAGGTTTCGCCGGTCGTTCCCATCCCTGTCGTCTCTCCGATGATCTCGTTGGCCCGGTCGATCGGGATCTGAAAGGCGACGACGCCGACCAATTGCCGGCCGTCGAAGAGCGGCGCCGCGATGAAACTGGCCGGCGCCATGAAGGAGGGGAAGTAGCGGGCAAACGGCCCATACCCCACGGAGTCACGGCGTCCGCTGCCGACGGCCTCGAGGAAGGCGGTCGCGAGGCTGGTGCCGACCAGAGGCCCGCTCCGCAGGGAGGCGGCGAAGTCTGGCTCCTTGTGCACCGTGTAGACGATGTTGCCAGTCGTGGCGTCGATCAGAAACACGTCTGCCAATCCGTATTTCTCGAGGATGCTCCGGAACAATGGATGAAAGCTGGCATGAACCTTCGAATACGAAGACTGGTCATCGGCCGCGTCGAGCAGCAGTTTCATGCCGATGGCATGCTCGTTGTTGCGGATGTAGAGAAACTGCAGGTAGGAGGCGGTGTCGTCGAGCGACTCTACGAACGGTTTCGTGATTGGCTCATCGTCTGACCGCTTGCGAAACTCGGTGGTAAACTCGCCACTGTAATGCGACTCCAGTTCACGGCGGGCCCGGGCCACAGCCTTGTCGTCGGCCTTGTTGTCGGTGAGGACCGTCGGGAAGGCGGTCTGGAACTGCTTGCAGGCGTCGATCGTCATGCGATCCTCGGCGAGCACGCGGAGTTCGTCGTGCAGGGTCTGGAAATAGCGTTCGACCGACTTGGCGGTGATCGTGCGGACGGTCTCCAGTTTGCCGAACGCCTCGGATGTCAAGGCGCTGGCGGCCGAGCGATAGGTGGCTATTCCCATCAGGGCCAATGGGATCAGCGAGACGCCCAGGAGCGACAGGAGCAGTTTGTTGCCGAGGAGGGATCGCCAGCCCCCGGCGGCGGCCTGTGGCCGGAGTTCGGTTGCCGTCGTGTCGTTGTCATAAGCTGCCATGTGATGCTCCCTGTCTGTGGAGAAGTGGCTCACGCTGCCGGGCGAGCGCATGCACTATGCGCTGGGGATCGAGAAAATGCACGAGCCTGCCCTCGTCGGCGTAGACGCCGGTGACGGCATCGTGAGCCGACTCGGAGGCTGCCCGGGCCGGGTGTTCGATGTCGTGGTCGGAAACCTCGATCACTTCGAGCATTTCGTCCACGAGCAGGCTGTACCAGTCGTCCTGCAGGCGAAGCACAAGATGTGTGCCACGGTGCGGCGATGTGGCAGCGGCCAGGCCAAGCCTGCGCCGCATGTCGATGACCGGCACGATCCGCCCCCGCAGATGGATGAGACCGACCACCGCTTCCGGCGCGTGTGGCACGCGGGTGATTTTCCCATCGCGGAGCACTTCGGCCACCCCGGTCGAGGCGACGGCGAAGCAATTGGCTCCGACGTTGAAACAGCAGTAGCGGGTGTCGCGAGGCGGAACAGCCATGGCGGTTGGGTTCACGGGTGGGAGCTGGCAGTGGGAAGGAACGCCGCCAGATCGAGCAGTTCGGTGGCGATTCCGCCGATGGCGAGCGTGCCCGCCACGCCGGGCGCTGCCAGCGACGGCTGCAGCAACGAATCCGCCGCCGCGACGTCGAGGATCTGCCGTACCGCGATGCCAACCCCGCCGCAGCGGTCATCCAGCACGACCAGATTGACGGAGCCGATGTCGTCCTGTGCGGTGTGGGCGCCGATCAGGCTGTCGGCGTCGACCACCGGAGTGAACAGATCGCCCCGCCGCACGAGTCGCTTTCCGCCCACGGACTGCAGGTCGTTCCCGTCGAACTGCTCGAGGCGGACGACGGTGTCGACGGGCACCGCGATGCGACGGCCGGCGTTGGTCCGACAGACGAGGTAGCTGTCGGTGACGCAGATCGGTGCTGCGATGGCGTCGTCGCCACGACGGTGCTGCGGGGGCAGTTCCGTGGCCCGGAGAATGCCGCGGAGGTCGAGGATCAGCACCACGCCGCCGTCGCCGAGCACCGTGGCGCCCGAGTAGATGCCCAACTGTGCCAGGAGGCTGCCGATCGGCTTGACCACGATCGTCGAAAGGCTGGCCGCCTCCGTGCTCGTCACGGCATGGTTGTCGTTGGAAGGGGATCCGTCGCTCGCCGCAGCTTCGGTCTGCGTGCCGTCGACGACGATCCCGAACTCATGGTCATCGACACGCACCAGCACGACCGTGCCGTTCTCGCGGGCGGCCGTGGTGGGCCGCAGTCCCAGGAATTCATCGAGGAAGATCACGGGGACCAGACGGCCGCGCACGCGGATGACATCGGCTCCTGCAAGACCCTCGATCCGTGGGCCGGCATCGGCCCGCAGCGACACTAGTTCGCCGACGGCGGCCTGGGGCAGGGCGAACCGTTCCGCGGCGCACCGTACCACGAGTGCTGGAATGATGGCCAGTGTGAGCGGCACGCGGACCCGGACCGTGGTGCCAAGGCCAGGACGGCTGCTGATGTCGACCGTGCCGCCGATCGCCTCGATGTTCGTTTTCACGACGTCCATGCCGACGCCGCGGCCCGACACGCTCGTGACCTGGGCGGCCGTCGAGAATCCGGGTTCGAAGATGAACTG
>JBIIOL010000529.1:0-2977 GCA_044336965.1 Pirellulales bacterium
TTCCGTCGAGGATTTGCAGGCTCAATGGATCCAGCTTGCCGACCGCGTGCACGAACTCAAGGTGCGGGGCATGCACGGCGAAGCGCTGCGGATGGCGAAGCGATCGCTACGGCTGGCGGAGACAACCTATGGCCCGCTGCATCCGGCGACCGGCGAGTCCCTCAATGAATTGGCACAACTGCTCGTGGAGGCCTCTCAGTTTGATCACGTCGATGCGCTGTATCGGCGGGCGATCGGGATTCAATCGCGGGTCAGCGGGCCGGACAGTCCCGAAGTTGCCGCCCTGACCAACAATCTCGCACAAGCCCACGACAAACGGGGACAATTCACGGAGGCAGAATCGCTCTACAAGAAGGCGGTGGCCATCTACGAGCAGACGGTGGGCGCCGACGATCCGGCAACGGCACGAGTCGTCAATAACCTCGCCTGCCTGGAGGATGCTCGCTGCAACTACGCGATCGCTGAGCCGCTGCACCGTCGGGCGCTCGCGGTCCGCGACCAGGTTCTAGGCCCGGCCCACCTCGACACGGCCGAGTCGCTCGGCAACCTGGCGAGCAATGCGCGGCTTCGCGGCGATCTCGAGACTGCCGAGCGACTGCATCGCCGCACGCTCGCGATCCGGGAGCACGCGGCTGGGCCGTCGCACCCTCACACGGCCTCGTCGCTCGCCGGCCTCGCGGCCACGCTGCGGGATCGCGGCCGACCGGACGACGCCGATCCGCTCGCGACCGCGGCCCTCGCAATCCGACAACAGTCGTTTGGCGAGAGGCACGCCGCAACGGCGTCGGCGTGCGAGACGCTGGCGCTGATCCGCTGCGACGTGGGCGAGCCGGAAACCGCCCGGCGGCTGCTCGAGCGGGCGGCCGAGATCAGGCTGAAGGACCACGGCGTTCGGCACCCACGCACGGCCGAAACGCTCGAGCATCTCGCGGCACTCGAGCCGCCCACCGGGCAGCCCCCGGAAACAATCCGTGAACTGCAAAACAAATCCGTGAAACTTCTGGAACAGGCCGTGGCCATTCGGGCGGAATCGCTCGGCCCCGATCACGCCTCGACCCTCGCAGCGATGGAAAAACTCGCACGGGCCTTGGACACCGTCGATCGCAAGGAAGAGGCCGTGGTAGTCAGGAAACGGTTGGAGGAGGCGGCGAAAAAGGCCGCGGCAAAAAACCAAAACGAATAAAGCCTGCAACGGGTTCGATCGCGTTGCTCATCATTTCCTAATGAACCGCAAGTAACGTCGCAGAAGTGTTTTTTGGGGCCCCACCACTTTCTCCGAGGGCTTGAGTTTTTGAAGACGAATCAGCCGCGTGGCATAACGCTTGTCGAGCTTCTCGTGGTGATCGCGATCGTCGCCACCCTGGTGGCGATGCTCATGCCGGCCCTGGGGCAAGCCCGCGAGGCGGCCCGCCGCACCTACTGCATGAACAACCTTTCCCAGTTGGGAAAGTCGATTATCGCGTTTGACACCGCGAAGAAGTATTTGCCGGGCTGGCGGAACAGACTGGGCAACTACACATCGTCGCGCGCGGCTGATGCGGCATTGAAACCGGATGCCTGCGTCTCATGGACCGTGATCCTTTTGCCCTTCATCAACCAGAACGAGATAGCCGAATGGTATGACACATACAATCCGTCGGCGGTCGTAGATGATGCAACGAAAAAACTGATTCCGCCGTATGTCTGCCCATCTGCGGCCGGTGACATGGAGTCGGAGTCGCCGCTGTGTTATGCCGCCAATGGCGGCACCGGCGCCGAGGTGCTGAGCAATGGTCGGGACCAATGCGGGAGTGACGGTGTGTTCGTCGATGCAGCCGGCAACCTGCCGGCAATGGCCTGGTACACCACGGGCTCGAATGCGCAGTCCTATACGGCGGCGCGAGCCACGCTGAAAGACGTGGAGGTCGGGGATGGCGTGGGCTCGACGATGATGCTGACGGAGCGCTGCGGAGTGCTGGCACCGCTCGATATTTCTTGGTCGGCCAGTCCGCGCCCGGCCGCTGCCGACGCCAATGCACGCAAGCGGACCCACTTGGTGCTGCATCCGCCACGACTGGGCGCCGGCCAAAATCCGCCGGCCGGAAAACGCTTGATCAACCCCAGCGAGGAAACCAAGCCGCTCACAGAAACCGATTGGAGCGTCCGTTATCCCTCTTCAAGGCATCCTAAAGGGGCGGTGGCTGTTTTTTGCGATTCGCAAACGCGTTTTCTCCACGAAGACATCGATCCGTGGGTCTATGGTTCGTTGCTGACCTCGAATCGGGGCGGCGCTTCGGAGCGAGCCAAAGGATGGGAACGCTACCCTCGGGATGACGGGCAGTGGGTTCAATATATTTTTAACGGCCGCGACCTCGAAAAATAGTCCGCGACGACGATGATCGTCTCAAACGACGGACTATGCCATTTTCCGGGCGTCTTTGAGGAGGGCGGCCAGGGCGTCGGCAGCCGCATCGGCCGCGGGATTGCCCGACTTGGCCACCGCCTTGGGCGAAGAAGCCGTCTTGCGGGCCGTGAGCCGCAGCCACCGCTTCATACCGACCTGCTCATGGACCGTTTCCTGCGAAAGATTTGCTGGCTTGAGCATGGAAACCTCGCTGGCTGGGGTTGATGCCTTTCAGATCGGCCGTGATCGTGGCAAAGCCCTGTGAGACCTCCGTCAGCGTCCTGTGAGAAATGCGTGAGTTTTTGGACGCGAGCGCGCAAAAAAAACCGGCCCGGCTGGGGTTTCCAGCGGGGCCGGCTTTGCGGGGATATGCAGGCCTGGAGGGCCGGGTTAGCAACAGCGAGCGGAGCTCGCCAAGCGAAAATCGGCAGGATGCCGATGTTTCGCGTGAAGCCGGTGACAGGCTAAAGCCTGTCCTACTGGACTTTGAGGAGCTCGACGAGGAAGTGAAGTTGGGCATTCGGCGGGATCGGGCCGCCGGGGGTGCCGCGGGCGCCGTAGCCGAGATTACTCGGGATCAAGAGTTCGATCATG
>JBIIOL010000530.1:0-2976 GCA_044336965.1 Pirellulales bacterium
CCGGCCAGACCGATCTTCACAGCCGCGGGGGGCACGGCGGAGTCTTGTAGGAGCGACAGCATGCGGTCGAGCCGACTTCGGATCGCACTGACCGAGGCATCGAGCGGTCTGTCGTGGAACGTGCCCTGCTCGGGGTCAGTTCCACCGCCCATGTCGCCAGGACCGCCCCCCAGTTCGCCGCAGGCCATCGTCCAGGGCCGGCGGCTGCCCACCACCTGGGCCACGGCGGCAATCGCCTCCGGATCCGCCGCGCCGAGCGGACCATGCCGCGGCTCTTTGACGTCGATGATTGCGGCGCCGCCCTCAAGTGCTGCGGCAGCCTCGGCGGCGTCCCGCACGCTCACGAGTAAGCCCCGCCAGTTCACGGCCCGACTCCCGCACTCTGCTCCGCGGAAGCCTGGCCGGCGAACGGCTGGCCGTCCGACGCTTGCTCCTCGGACAGCGACCGCTTGGCGTCGATCAGCCTTCGACTGAGCTGCTTGGCGAGGTCTGCCGAGAGCGGCTCGCACCAGCGGCCGTCAAACACGACATAGCCGTCGTCCCATGTGCCCCAGGGCGTGAAGGTCGGTCGCTTGGCATAGTCGGCGAAACGTTCCGCCAGCCGCATTACCAGCGTGTTCACCCGAAAGGCCGCATGGTCGCCACAGGTCGGCTCACCGCTGCGGGCGATTGGATTCGAACCCTGGAAAAAGCACTCGACCGCCTCGAGCGGCACGTCCTCGACGATGGTCGGCGACAGCCTGACCCGCAGGCAGTTGTCCACACGTTCGAGCCGCGGCCGCGCCGCGGCGTATGCCAGCGTGCCGATAGCAGCCCCGGCGACGCAGGAGAACGTCGCCACCAGCAGGGAATACGACAGTGACGCCGCGGCAACGGCCACCGCCACACCGAGAACGCCTGCTATGACCGCCGCCAAAGCCGCCAGCCACGCCACGGGGCGGAGATTGCCCCGCAGCCAGATCTCTCCCGATTGGCGACGCTCGTTCGTCATTGTGCTTTCACGATCCCGGCCAGTTTCATACTATTCCCGCGGCGGATCCCACTGGAACCTATTCTCCATCATGCACGACGCACCACCCTCGCACCGGACCGCCCCGGAATCCGCCGCTCTTGCGGGGTCTTCCCGGACGCTCGCCGGCATCGCCGCCCTGCTGGTGGCCTATGCTGCCGCGGTCGCCTTCGGCTGGCCGCAATATGGTCGTGATTTGCTGGTGCAGGCACAAGCCGCCCACGAGACGGAAGCCCACGGAGAAGCCCACGGGCCAGACGCTGCGGCCCACGGCGGCGTCAGCACCTCTCCGCCGCCGGCCACGGTGCTGCCCTTCGCGGTGTTGCTGGCGGCCATCGCGATCCTGCCCCTGACGCCGCAGCTGTCGCACTGGTGGGAGCACAACTCGAGCAAGCTGCTCGTGGCGGGCTGTCTCGCGCTGGTCACGCTCGGCTACTACGCGTTCATGCACCGACATCCGGTCGATCTCCACTTCCCGACGCACGGGATCGTCGCGCCGGCCGCGGCCGGGCCGTCGTGGGGCATGGCCGGCGCCATCCTCACCAACGCGATGTTGGCGGAATACGTGCCGTTCATCGTGCTCCTCTTCGCGCTCTATTGCATCACCGGTGGCGTGCGGATCGAAGGCGACCTCCAGGCCACGCCCACGGTCAACGCGACGTTTCTCGGAGTGGGAGCCCTCGCTGCCAGCTTCATCGGCACGACCGGTGCCGCCATGCTGCTGGTGCGGCCGCTGTTGGAAACCAACCGCGAGCGGCGGATCGTCGCCCACACGCTGGTGTTTTTCATCTTTATGGTCTGCAACTGCGGCGGCTGCCTGCTGCCGATCGGCGATCCGCCGCTGTTTCTCGGCTATCTCGAAGGGGTCGATTTCCTCTGGACTCTGTCGCTTTGGAAGCCTTGGCTCGTAACCAACGGCCTGCTGTTGGCGATCTACTGGCTCTGGGACACGTTCTACGCCCACCCCCACGAACGCCCCAGCGACATCCAGCAAGACGTCCGCACGGCCGGCCCACTGAAGATCAGCGGCCTGTGGCCCAACGCCCTGTTGATGGCTGGCGTGATCGCGGCGGTGGCTCTCCTCGACCCTGCCAAGCCCTTCCCGGGCACCACCTGGCACCCCTGGATCTTTCTCCGCGAGGCGGTGCTGCTGGCGCTCGTGGGCCTGTCGCTGGCACTCGGCTCGGGAGAAGTCCGCAGTCGCAACGGCTTCACGTATGGTGCCATTCTGGAGGTGGCCGCGTTGTTCCTCGGCATCTTCATCTGCATGCAGCCGGCCCTGGCCCTGCTGCACGAGCATGGTGCGGACCTCGGAATCGATTCGCCGCGGGAATTCTTCTGGGCGACGGGAGCCCTCTCGAGCGTTCTCGACAACGCGCCGACCTACCTCGTCTTCTTCAAGGCGGCGCAGTCGCTGCCGGCAACAGGCACCACCATGGCGGGCGTGGAGGTCGGACGGCTGGCGGCCGTCAGCCTCGGGGCCGTCTTCCTGGGAGCGATGACCTACATCGGCAACGGCCCCAACTTCATGGTGAAGGCGATCGCCGAGCAATCTGGTGTGAAGATGCCGAGCTTCTTCGGGTATTGTGTGTACAGTTTCGGCGTGCTCCTGCCGGTCTTCATTCTGGTCTCCCTGCTCTTTCTCTGACACCCTCTGACACCTCGGCCTCTGACACCCCGGCATCCACCAGCGTGACTCCCCCCCACTCTTCTGCCGATGGCTACGATCTGGTCACGACCGAGTCGCAACTCGGAGCGCTCGTCGATCGGCTCGCCGCCCACTCCCACGTCGCCTTCGACACCGAATTCGTGTCGGAACACACCTATCGCAGCCAACTCTGCCTGATCCAGGTTGCTGCCCCCGACACGCTCGCGGTGATCGACACGCTCAAGGTGCAGGAGTTGGACCCGTTCTGGCGGCTGCTCACCGAGCCCGGCCGCACCACGGTCGTGCATGCCGGCCGTGA
>JBIIOL010000073.1:0-10280 GCA_044336965.1 Pirellulales bacterium
AGGCAGACACGATGCTGCGGGCCTGCAATCGCTCCATCCACTTCATGGTCCAGAGATCGACGAACTCCTCGCGGGCGAGCAGCATGTCGATGAGCGCCGACCGTTTGGTGGGGGAGTCGTCCGCCACAAACGCGGTCAGCTCCTCGCGCGACGGCAGGATGCCGATGGTGTCGATGAAAACGCGACGGATGAATGTGCGATCGTCGCAGAGGTCGCTGGGCAGGATGCGCAGTTTCTTCAGTCGCGCCATCACGAGTTCGTCGATGAAGTTGAACGGCTGCGGATACTCCTGACGGAGATCGTGGTTGGGCACGACGTCGACCCGAACTCCAGTGATGAAGGCGGGCAGCCGCACGGACAGGAAGACCTCGCCCTTTGAGTGGCTCACGACTGTGCCGGAAGGGTCGATCGAGGCGACCGCCGGATCGGATGATTCCAGGATTGCCAGGTGGGTGACGTCGCGCTGGGTCCCGTCGGAATAGTCGCCAATGGCGACGATCGAGTGTGTCTGTCCCGAGGGTTCGAGCGTGAGTTCGTTTGGGAACACCCGCACGCCCGTCATCTTGGGACCGGTGGCTGGCTCTCGCGTTGCACCCTCGACGATCCACTGGCGGAGACGGGCAAAGTTGGGGTCATCAGGCGAGAGCTTGCGGCCGCCCCCGTGTGGCACCGTGTTGGCCGCCTTCCTCAGGAGCAGACTGTCGTCGGGGTCGGCGAGATTGATCCGGCGATTGACGAATTCCCGCGTGAGTCGGAAGTGATCGATCTCGGGGTCGAATCCAAAGAGTGAGAGCCGAAAGCCCTGCTTGCCCCGGGAGGCGCCATGGCAGCCGCCGGAATTGCAGCCATACCGCATCAGGATCGGCACCACCTCGGTGTCAAATGAGACCTCGGCTGCCTCCGCGGGAATGGCGTGGATCTTGGCCTGGCCCGTGAGGCCCTCAACGCTTGCGGTGAGGGTCGTATCGGCCGGCTTGGACGAGGCGTTGGAATGCAGGCTGCCCTTGGACCAGGAGAGAAGGCTTGGATCGGCTGCGGTCACGGCGGCTTTCGCAGAGGCGTCGCGGTTGAAGCCTGCGTCATCGATGAGGGTTATCACCAGTCGCTGGTCCGGCGATCGCGGGCCGATGCTCATCTCGTCAGGCCAGACGTGGAGTTCGGCGGCGGCGGCAAGACCGCAGGAAAAGACGGCCGTCGCAACGGCGAGCAGGCAGGGGATCCGGCTCATGGTTTTGCTGCTGGCGTGGTTCATTTTTTGGCCTCCACGTCGAGGGAGACGATGCCGGAAGAGACCCAGTTGAGTCCGTGGGTCTCCTTGGCAGCGTTGTTGTTGGAGAAATAAGGCCAGTGATGGTTGCGCAGGTGGCTGATGTCGCTGTCGGTGGCGACGGCCACGATCGGCCAACGGCCCGGAGGACATTTCGCATCGATTTCGAGCGTGGCAGTCAACTCGGCCTTATCAGGCGGTATCTCGATCATGGGCAGCAGGCAATGCGGCGGGGGACAGGGAAACATGACCGTGACGGGCTTTGTCCAGCCGGCGTCGCGACGAATTTTCAGGAGCAGATTCGTCTTCGTGCCCGCCACGGCTCTGGCAGACTCGCACGCCATGTCGAGCGCGAAGGGAAGCGGTTCCACGGTTGCGACAGCCAACTCACGGAAAATGTTCAGATGCCAGGCAGTCTGTGCAGGATGGCCGTGCACCATGCCGATCTCCTGGTGAAACTCGATCGTCTGCCCGTCGGGTGTGGTGCCGATGGGCTCGATGAACGATGCCGCCAGAGGCGCGTCGGGAGCCGCCGTGAGCACGACGGGATAGAGCGTCGCAGGCAGAGCTATCTGCGGCACCTCCGCCTTGACCCCCTTCGACAGCCTGCGGCTGCCCTGCCTGCTGCCGATCTTCAGGGGGGTGTTGAAGCCGTCCTCGGTGAGTGTTCGGAGGAGCACGAGCATCCGGTTGCCCCGCGGCACGGCTACCTGCTGGCCGGCTTTAAAGATCGGCAGCAGGGTCTGGACTTCAATCGGAGCTGTCGTGAGCACGGCGTGGGGAGTCGTCTCCTGCACCGTGAGGCGATAGCCGAAGGAGTCGTCGCCATATTCACGTGAATCGGTGACCGACACGAGGCAGCCCTCCGACTTGATCCGCACTTTGATCGCCGAGTCGACGGCGTAGCCTGTGTCATCGTTTTCGACAGCCAGTGCCTTGATGCCATTCGGAAACGCCTTGATCTTGGGGTCGAGCGGCGAGCGGAGCCGGCGGGCGTAGACCTCGAGTGTGTATTCACGGTCGGGCTTTCCTTCGATGCGATACCAGTCAACCTCGCCTTCCTTGGCGATCCGCGCCTCGACGGCGCAGGGCCCGACTGGCAGCTGCTGTGCCGTCTCGGGCGTGGCATGCTCGGCTGCCTCGGCGACGCTCTGGTGCTGGCTCGCCATGAAAAAAAGAGGCGCCATGCCCTGCACCGGCTTGCCGTCAGATCCTTCCCGCATCGGATAGAGCGGCTCAGTGGCGCGGAATGGCCACGCGTTGTGTAATGCCCCCAGCGGGCCGGTACGGAATGTCGGTTTCGCGGGCACCTCGAACGACTGCGTGAACGGCCCGAGCGGATCCCCGGAGAGGGTGCCCTCCACCGTCGTGCCGCAGCGGCCACCGAGCGGGAAGAGGCTGGTTGGCTGCGGAAAGTCTCCGACGTGCAAGACGTAGAGACAGTCGCTCCCCATGCCGTAACGGGCGTCGTTTTGATCGATGCCGTTGCGGCTGTCGTGGATCGAGAGCAGGTACTGGCCATCCTGCGTGGCCACGAAGGAGGTGGCTGGGTCGTGATAGGCGAGCGGCGATGTGTCGGCCTCGCACAAGAGCTTGCCGTCGGGAGAGAAAATCCGCATCGTCGCGTCGATGTAGGTGGGCGAAATCCGTAGACCGAGCAGTTCGAGGCTCACCCGTTGGCCCTTGACGAGGGTGAGCGAGTACCAATCGGTTTCGTATGCCGGCAGATGTGCCCAGAGCGTGGTCTCGAGAGGAATCGGCTGGGGGTGGCTGCGGTCCCGCGGCTTCTCGGCCTCGGCCAGGATGGGCAGTCGGTTGAGGTGGAGCGACCGCGGGTTGGAGATCCCCGATCGCGTGCGGACCCGCAGGTGGATGTTTCCCGGCGGCATCGTGGCGGGAACCTCGACAGTGGCACCGATCTGCCACTTTGTCTTGTCCTGGGGCCACGGCTCGGCGGTGCCCGACAACGTAATCCGCACGCCGGGCTCGTGACAGATCACCTCTGCGGCGTCGTCAAGCCGGAAGCCGCGGAGGGTGATCTGCTGCGTCGTGCCAAGCTGGGCGCACGGGGGCTCGACGGCCAGCAGGATGGGCGTGTCGGCTCGCGCGTTGGCAGCGACCAGCAGGCAGATCGCTCCGAGAACAATGCTCAGGTGACTCATGGTAGGCGGGGCTCGAGAGCAACTGGGCTCAGGAGAGGATGGCTTTGATCGGCTCGCCGTCGCTGATCGAGATCGGCCGAGTTCCCTGGGCGAGGATTCGTTTTTCAGGGGCGATGCCGAGCAGATGGAAGAGCGTGGCCGCGTAGTCCTTGGCGTGCACGTCGCCTTCGAGCGGCTCGGCTCCGGTGGCGTCGGAGGCGCCGTGCACATAGCCGGGCTTCAGCCCCGCCCCGGCAAGCGCGATCGAAAAACACTTTGTCCAATGGTCACGGCCCCCCTCGGCGTTCATCCGCGGCGTGCGGCCGAAGTCGGAGGAGACGACGACGAGCGTCTCGGCGAGGAGGCCGCTGGCGGCGAGGTCGGCGATGAGAGCGGCGAATGCCTGGTCGAACTGCGGCAGCTGGCCGCTGATGCCGGTGCGGAGGTTGCCGTGGTGGTCCCAGCTGCCGTACTGCGCGGTGACGAAACGCACACCTGCCTCCACGAGCCGGCGGGCCAGGAGAAGTCCCTGCCCGGCGGCGTTGCGGCCAAACGCATCGCGGACCGCCGCAGATTCCTTGTCGAGATCGAATGCATCGCGGGCCGCGGGCGCCGCGATCATGCTGTAGGCATCGGCGTAGAATTGTTCCATCGCGGCGACAGCCGGATCATGGCTCATCGCCGCGAACTGTTCCTCGACCGCCGCACGGAGTTTTTGCCGCTGGGCAAACCGGGCGGTATCGATGCCTTTTGGAAGCGCCAGATTTTGCACGCGAAACCCGGGCTGGGATGGGTCGCCGCCCACCGCGAACGGGCCATACATGTCGCTCAGGTAGCCCGCCGTGCCGAACGCTCTGGGAATGCAGACGTAGGGGGGCAGGCTGTTCCGGCCGCCGAGTTCGTGGGCCACGATGCTGCCCATGCAGGGATAGGTGATCGCCGGACTCGGCTGCCAGCCTGTTAGCATCGTCTCTACGCCACGTTCGTGCGCCGACTCACTGTGCCACATGCCTCGGAGCAGCGTGAGGCGGTCGGCGACCTTGGCTGTCTTGGAAAGGGTTTCGGAGAACTGCACGCCCGGGATCGCGGTCTGCACTGCGCCAAATTCGCCACGGACGGCCGACTCAGCCTCGGGCTTGGGGTCCCACGACTCGTGGGTCGAGAGAGCCCCGGGCAGGAAGATATGGATGATCGACTTCGCCTTAACCGGCGGCGGGATGAGCCCTGGGTTGAGCGGGTCGCTGCCGGCAGTCTCGCCCGCTGCTGGTGCCCGCATCGCGAGATAGTCGCCAAGCGAGAGTCCGAGGCAGCCGGCGAAGCCGACACCGACCCGAAGAAAACCGCGGCGAGAACTCATGGTGTAGCTCCTGGAAGTTGTTGGACGCCGGCAGTTGTCTGCAGCTGGCAGGATCCGCTACTGAGATGTGAGGCTGAAGTCGATCGCGTTGGCCTTGTCGGCGACGACTTCCGCCGTGAGTTCAGACTTGGAGTTGTACCGTTCGGGGATGAACATCTCCTCGATAGCAGTACCCATGACGGGATCCATTTTTCCGGTGAGCCGGGTGGAGAGTATATGGACCGACACCTTTCCAGCCTTCGACTCCATTCGGTACAGACCCTTCGCGATGCGACCCGACTCGGGCGAGGTTTTCGAATCCACGGGCACGAATTGCACGAAACCGTTCTCGAGAGGCTGGCCATCGAACGTGACCCGCCCGGTGACGGTGTGGTATCCGGGCCGACCGGGCTTGGAACAGCCAGAGGCTGAAAGAGTAGCTAGTAAGGGCATGAGGAGCACTGCAATGGAAAGCGGTTCCACCCATGACAACGTTGGAGATGAGCCCTTCACTTTCAGTTGCCTCCATTGCGCGAGCCGAAGGCGTTGTAGACCGTTGAATCGACACTGTCGGAGATAAACGTCACCGAGCCATCGACGAAGGCTGCGTTGACGCCGCCGGGATGGGCGCTCCGCGCTGAAATGACACCGTCAGAGCTGTTTGCCACCGCGGGCGCGAGCATCGCATCGCTGCTCCACTGATATCGATCCGGATTGGTCGTATTTGGCGGATACAGGGTACTGAACCAAGACAGCGTCGGATCGTACGCATTCCAATACCGGCCCCGCATGTCGTCCTTGGTTGCATCCTCCACCAGGCGGATTTCAGAGACGACCAACGTCTTCGAAAGCCCGTCGATGATGTCCTTTGGCATCATTTTCGACTGCGAGAAGCAGACCCCGTTCAGTTTCTCGGCGTCTGCCGAGCTTGGAGAGCCATTGTAAAACTTTGTCGAACCCGCATTGACCACGTAGTTGCCATGAAAGCCTTGGCCGGACCCGACATCACTGGCTGTTCCACCCCCGGCCGCGCCCCACGTCCTGTTTTTGCCACCGATCGGATCGGACGGACAGCGGGCAGCGGGCGGCGCATTTTTCGTGAAGTCGCTGGCTGAGTTCGTCTGAACCGCACCCCATGGGCCATTTCGTCTGATCATGGTGTCGTATTCGCTCTTCAACTCCAGGAACGGCATCGTGTAGTGCCACCAGCATGATCGTTGGCCACTGAACGGCGTAGTCCACCCTGCGCCATTGGTATAGGCAGGGTGGCCGGATCCCGGAGGAAACGACTTCTTCGCATCGGCGTAGAGCTGGAACGCCAACGCGAGCTGCTTCTGGTTGTTCGCGCACTGGCTCATGCGGGCGCTCTCGCGGGCTGCCTGCACGGCCGGCAGGAGCAGGCCGACGAGCGTGCCGATGATGGCGATCACGACGAGGAGCTCGACCAAAGTGAACGCGGCCTTGGCCCGCCGGCCGGGCCTAGCCGGCGACTCGTCGCGTGGTGTTTCGTAACGCATCGACTGCTCCTCTTGGAATGACGAAACAAGAAAACGAATAACGTGAGAAATGATGGTCCAACGAGTTGTGTCTCTCGACGCGGCGATCGCGGATGCGGGTGTTGCGTGCGTGAATGCCTGAGTTGCGGGCAGCGGTTTCCCCAAATCAATCGGTGGTCACTCGCCCTGCAGGGCGAACGCGAGCGACGTGACGGCGGCCGTCACGTCGGCCTCAAGTCCCGAAGTTTTGATGTCGCTGTATTTCGTGGGGATGAGGCTCTCCGGCTCGAATTTGGCTTTGGGGTCGGGGGGCGTTCCGGGCTTGAGCGGCGGTGGGGCGAACGGCTTGTTGCTGATGATGCTCACCTTGTACTTGCCGACCACCACGCCCGGCGACGATGCGGTGGTCACCATCGTGAACTTTCCATTCTTGATCTGGCCCGTCGCCGGCTGGGCCTTTCCGCCGCTCTCCGGCGCAAACCGCACCATGCCCTGCTCGAGCGGTTGGCCATTGAAGGTCACGGTGCCCGACACGGGCACGCTGCCTGCGATCGGCGTCGCGGACGAGCCGCAGCCGCCCGCGCTCACCAGAACCCAGCCCAGAATAAACAGCCCCGACAGTCCACGAACGGTCGAGTGCATGCAGAGTCCTCTGGAAATCGGGAAATCAATACGCGTTGATAGTGGCACCATCACGCCGATTCCCAAGGTAGTTGAAGGTTTGGAAGTCGATGTTGTTGTCAAGAAAAGCGACCGACGCGTCGGCCATCCCCACGTGCGCACCCTGAGGGTGCGCGCTTGCCATGCCGCTGTTGTGGATGAGACCGTTCGGCCAGCCGTCCGTCGGAATGTTGCCGGTGACCGTGATCTGCCGCAGCGTGCTGTTGATCCTGTAGGAAGTCGCGAAGGCGTGGGCCTGGGTCGCCCACATGCCGAAGTACTGGCTGTTTTGCGGCAGCACCTCGCCGAAGGCGATCGTCTTGGAGGTGCCGTCGGTGACATCCTTCATGCGGACATACCACGGGCTCGTAGTGTTCCAGCCCGGCACGCTATTGCCGTAGCCGAACATGCCCGATTGTTTGTCGACCATTGATCCTTCGATGCAGTAGGAGGGGCTACCGGCCGCACCGCAGTCGTTGGTGCTCCAGTTGCTGTACGACCGCGGTCCGGCACAGGGCATATAAGAGGCGCCCTGTGACATCCAACCACCGTCATAACCTCCCAACGTCGTCGCATTCGGGTTGCTGGGGCAGGCCTGAAAACCCCATCTGCGGCCTATCAGCAGCGCTGCATTGGGCGCAGAGTTCGAAGGCACGTCGAGATTCAACTTGCTGTAGACGGCGGATTCTTCGACGTAGGGGAGGAGCCAGGTGTTGATCGTGTGCCCGTCGTAGGAGTACACGCCGGAGATGAGAGAGGACCACGATGAGAGCGGGAATCTCTTCTGGGCATCGTGATAGTTGTGCAGCGCGAGCCCGAGTTGCTTGAGATTGTTCCCGCAGGTCGACCGCCTCGCCGCTTCCCGGGCAGATTGCACGGCCGGCAGAAGCAGGCCGACGAGCGTGCCGATGATGGCGATGACGACGAGGAGTTCAACGAGGGTGAATCCGTGTCGATCCTTGCCAGCCGTCTTCCACCGATACCGAGAACCGGTCGTACTGTGAATGGTCATGGTTTATCTCCCTTGGCGTCAGCCCACGCGATACGATCCGGAGAGGGAATGAATTGCGGTCCGCACGTCCCCTCACACTCCCCGTAACTATAGGGACAGTCTCGTATGGCAGGAAGTCGGCGGGAATGCCGCTTTGTTTTGATCTGTGTGGCGAGGCTTTTGATTGAACGAAGTCGCCTACCAGATCCGCGAACCGGTCAAGGAGGGACCCGTCCGCCGATCAGAGGTTCGTGTCGCCCTCGCCGCCGGCGATCGTGGAGAGATTCCGCCACACTGTAATGTCAACGTTGTCCGATACGAATGTGACGGCACCATCCCCGTACAGCATCGACGTGCCGCCAGGATGCCCGGAACTGAAGGGCAGCGGCCACACATCACTCGTTCGCGCGTTGTAGGGGGCGAACACCTGATTCGGCGAATACTTCATGCCTTTCACCGAACCGATATTTTCCAAGAAGATACTTGCCGCCCAAGGACTCCACCGGCCGTTGGGACCAATCGCCTCCGACCCGGTCTCTTTGTAGAACGTCGGGCTCAGCACCCGCAGAAAGTCGGGGCGAAACTCACCAAAAACCAGCGTCTTGCTCAGGCCGTCCGTGATATCCTTCGTCTTGGTGTTGCTGTCGATGTGAAACGCGCCGCGTTGGCTACCGAGGCCAGTTCTCGTGAGCGCCCGGTTATCGGTCGCATGCCAGCCGAAGACGCCCACGTAGCACGTTGCGTAACAGGTCAGACTGCTGGTGATGTACCCCGCGCCCCTTGCTTCGCGCCAGTGTACGTCGGGCAGAAAAATTGGGGAATGAGCGTGTTGGCGACCGCATTGTTTGGAGACGAACTCACCGGCAATGCAAAGTCCCACCTTTGATACAAGTCCTGATATTCGATGAACGGAAGGATTTTGACCAGCATGCTGGCGTTGGTCGTACCGCTCGTCCATAGATAGCCATCGGCGCCGTTGGGAAGTTGTCGGCGTGCCGACTCGTAGTTGGCCAAACCGACACCGAGTTGCCGCAGTTTGTTTTGGCATTCACTCCGCCGCGCTGTCTCGCGGGCTGCCTGCACGGCGGGCAGAAGCAGGCCGACGAGCGTGCCAATGATGGCGATGACGACGAGGAGTTCGACGAGGGTGAATCCGTGCCGATTCTTGCCAGCCGTCTCCCACCGATACCTCACAGTGGTCGGGTTTTGAATTGGCATGGTTCATCTCCCTTGGCGTCAGCCCACGCGATAAAATAGGCGAGGGAAGAAGTTTTCGTCCGCACGACTCCTGAAGTTCCCCGCAACTATAGAGTCGGTCTTGTGGAACAGGAAGTCGACGGTGCTGCCACTTTGTTTTGACGTGTGTGGCGATACTTTTGATTCCGTGAGGGCGTATGAAGGGCGTCGGCCTCTCACGTTGCGGCCTCCCGATCGGTGAACCACAATGTCCTCATGGGAAAGGCTGTACGGGCATCACGGAAGCGACCAGGCCAGACCAGTGGCAGCGACCTCTTGGTGGGCGTGATTGTCGATCCGTCGCTGCCCTACGATCGCGAAATCGCCAAAGGGGTGGCGCAGTTCGCCCGCGAAGCAGGCAACTGGCGGCTCTACATCGAGGAAGAAGAGCCTCGGCGGTTACCCGACTTCGAGACATGGAAGGGGCACGGCCTGATCGCCTCGTTTGACGACCAACGCGTGGCCCGCGCGGTCGAGGCGGCGGGTGTGCCCGTCGTCGCCGTGGGCGGAGGAGCCGGTTACTACAACCCCGCCTCCCGAATTCCCTACGTTGAAACCGATAATGCACGGGTTGCGGAGATCGCAGCCGAGCATCTGTTGGGCCGAGGACTGCAATCGTGCGGCTTTTACGGCCTGCCCCCGTCGCCGACAGCGGTGTGGTCGCAGGCACGAGCCCACTCGTTCATGGCGCGGGTGAGAGCTGCGGGAAAATCGTGTCAGACGTTCATCGCGGGGCACGAGGCCACGCAGTGGCAGTCGCTTCAAAATGAACTCGTCCAGTGGATTTCCTCCCTCCCCATGCCGGTCGGAATCATGGCCTGTGACGATATTCGCGCACGGCATGTTCTGGAGGCCTGCCGAACGGCAGGTTTGTGCGTGCCTCACGACGTGGCCGTGATCGGAGTGGACGACGACGACCTGCTCTGTGAGTTTTCCGACCCGACGCTGTCGAGCGTGCGACAGGCGGCACGACGAATCGGGCTCGAGGCGGCCCGCGTACTCGATCGATTGATGAAGCGGTCTGGCGGTAAGGTCCGCCCCGGATCACGAAGCCGCCCCGAGCGAATCAAGGTGCCTCCGATCGGCGTGATCGCTCGCCGTTCGACGCAGACCGTCGCCGTTGCCGATCTGGTGATTGCCTCGGTGATCCGTT
>JBIIOL010000531.1:0-2973 GCA_044336965.1 Pirellulales bacterium
CGACGACCATCGCCGAGGGCTTGAGCCGCCAGGGGGATCATGCAGCGGCCGAACGGCGGGCCAGGGAGACGCTCGAGGTGGCGCGGCGGGCCAGAGGTGGCACCGATGGCCTGACGAACGGTGCGGCGGTCTCGCTGGCCAGAATCCTCGCCGCCGCCGGCAGGCCCGACGAGGCCGAGCAGGTCGTGCGGGCATCCTTGGCGGAGGTTGGAAGGTCGCGGCGAGGCCGCATCATCGACACTTCGGGGCTCGATGACGCGCTCGTGGAAATCCTCCTGGCAACCGGCCGGATCGACGAGGCCGTGGCCATGCGGCGGCGGCTGGCGACTGAAGCGGCCGCGCGATACGGCCTGGAACATCAGCAGTCGCAGGCGACGGCGACGAAGCTGGCCGTGGCGATGGCCACACAGGCCACGGCGAAGGGCGACCATGCGGAGGCCGTTCGCCTCTACGGTCTCCTGGTGGATGGCTACACGCAGTCAGTTGGCCCCGACCATCCCGACACCCGTGCCACACGGGAAAAACTCATGGCGGCCCGAGAGGCCGCCGGCCAGAGGTAGCGGCCCCGGCCCCCTGACCCATCGTGCCAATCGGCCTCACTGCCCTCGCATAAAAGCCCCCAGCGCAAGCTGGGGGACTCCCACATAAAAGCCCCCGGCGCAAGCCGGGGGACTCCGGGTCACAACCGATACCGGTCACCACACCGATATGTTGCGCACCATGGTTACCGGGATATCACCACTGACTGCTGCCCCTCCAGCCGGGCATGGTCGAGGAGAAACGCGATCTGGCTCCCGACGAGCAGGAGCACGACCACGGCCGCACAGAGCTGCCTCGCGCGGACCCGCGCCGCCTCCGTGGGGAGCGACTGAAACCGCAGCCCCGCGATGAGATCGAACAGCTGGAGCGGCAGGAACGCCTGCCAGATGAACACGATCGGAATGAAATAGCGAACAGCCGGACAACGTGCCGACAGGTATATGCCGTACAGCAGCACCGTCAGTGGCACCAGAGCCAGCACAAGCTGCCGGGGTATCGTGCGTCGGCGGGGAAAGACCTTCGTCTCCCCAATAATCGAAAGCATCATGCCCATGAAGGCGAGCGCGGAGAAACTCGCCACATGCATCGGCTCGAGCGTCGCAGGAATCGACGCGGGCGTGGAGTGCCTGTAGTTGAGAATCAGTCGCCCCATCAGATCGCCCACGTGCTGGACAGGCATATACCACATGTAGGGATCGCAGGCGACGAACACAGCAAACGCTGCCACGGCCATCCCAGCGACGAGGCTCCAGCTGGCGAGCTGCCGCCGGCGAACCGTCGTCGCGAGCACACCGAAGAGAAACAGAGTCGTGATCGAGCCGATATCAAAACGGGTCGCCACGGCCAGCCCGGCGACGAGGCTCCAGCTGGCGAGCTGCCACCACGACACCGCCCCGTGCTCCACTATCCGGAGCGTGATCCGGAGCGTGAGGAGCGTCAGCAGCACGAGTAACGGGCCGACCACCGCCGATGTGGGCGTGGAGACGGCATAGAGCTTGTCGATTGAGAGCGTGCCGAGAACGGGCAGCCACCAGAGGCTGTCGGGCCTGAGCCGATAGCAGAGCGTCGCAATGGCGGCAATCACGATGCTGTTGAAGAGCGTCAGAAAGACCGGGAGCGCCGTCTCATACGAGATGCCGGCCAGATGATGGACGACAATGGTGCCCAGAATGACCGGGCCGCCGGGGTGGCCGTAGGCGTGCGCCGGGTTGTATTGCTCGGGGCTGCCCGCCTCGACATACCTCGCCTGGTTGGACCAGAACGCCTCATCCAGGATGCCGACGTTGAAAAACACGAACCCCTGGCCGAGACAGGCGACGAGAAACGCCCCGGCGAAGAGATAGCTCGTGGCCGCAGCGTTCGTGGCCGCAGGGTTCGTGGCTGCAGGCTTCATGATGCCCACCATCTGACAGGAAACCCAGTGACGAACGCATCCGACAAAAAACCGCAGCCGGAGAGGATGCCCCTCCGGCTGCGGCGTGTGCTTCGATCCGCTTCCGTGCTAGGCAGGAAGCAGAGCTTTGCGAATCAGACTACGGCTGCTCGCTGGTCGCTTCCGAACCGGCACGGGTGTGCAGGTTCCGCATCAGCGTACCGTCGATTTCCGGGGTCACCTGACCGACGTGGCCGTCGGCGTAGGTGAACAGCGTGATACCAGCCTGGTGGTTGCTCGACTCGGTGTAGTCGGCCGAGCCACCATAGATCGCACCCGTGCCAGCCGTTGCCTGGTTGTCGAGGATGCCGAGCGTGCCGCCCGTGCAGCCCGCAGCGGCATAGGTCATCGACGGGGCAGCGTCACGAACCGCGGTCAACCAGCCATCAGCACCGTTGATCCAGGCCGCCTTCGTGACCTCTCGCGACTCACCGACCATGAACGTCTTCGACGTGCCGTCGGTGATCTGGGCCAGCGTGACACCCGTGTAGGGAGCAGCCGACTCAGAGCCGTACTTCTCGACCGTGATCACACCACCACCGGTGCCCGCGGTCACAGGGGCGTTGGCAGCGGTCGTTGCGACAGCAGCAATGCCCTTGTAGTTCGTCACACCGCACAGGGTGAGAGCGTTCCCCGTGGCGCTCGACTTGTCGCCAGCGAACGAGGGGCAGACCAACTGCGGCAACGACGTCCTGGCTGGAGTCGCATTCACCGTGCTCGAGAACCCGCTGCTCAGACGAGCCGAGTTGCTCGAGATCTGCGTGTAGAGGTTCGTCTCCTCCAGGAACGGCAGGATCGCGACGAGCCAGCTGTAACCGCCAGCCTGATTGCCGCTGCTCGAACCGATACCGCTGTTCGCGGCCGGCAGACGCTTGCGGGCACTCTCGAAGTTCAGCACGCCCAGGCCGAGCTGCTTCATGTTGTTGGTGCAGGCGCTGCGACGAGCAGCTTCACGAGCCGACTGGACAGCCGGCAGGAGCAGACCAACCAGCGTGCCGATG
>JBIIOL010000074.1:0-10262 GCA_044336965.1 Pirellulales bacterium
CAGGCGTCGAGTGTCGCCTTGCAGACGCCCATGATGTTGTAGCCGGGCACGACCTTCTCACCGCCGAAGTAGGTGAGCGTGAGGATCGAGGCATCTTTGGAGAGGATTTTCCTACAGAGGCGGCCGACGGCCAGCAGGCTGTAGGCGCTCGTCTCCATGGCGGTGCGGAAGCCCTCGCGGCTGCAGTCTGTGGTCTCCCCCTTGAGGTCGTCGAGCGGGGCGTAGGCGATGGAGTGGACGACAAAGTCGATCGTGCCAAACTCCTGCTTCGCCCGGTCCATGACGGCGGCGATCTGCTCGTCGCTGGAGACATCCATCGGCACCAGGAACTTCGCGTTCGGCTCAGGATCGGTGAGTTGAGCCACGCGGCGGCGGTTCCGCTGCCGCTCGTCGTCGGGCCGGTCGGGGAGGTGGGAGAAGCCGATCTGGCCGCCACCCGCGAGAATCTCCTTGGCGATGGCCCAGGCGAGCGAGTGATCATTGGCGACGCCGAGAACCAGACCCTTCATGCCATCGAACCTGCCCATGGGAATCCTCTGAATAAAGAAAGTGGTGTTGTGCATGGAGCGGGAAATGTAGCCTGTTCCCGGAAAACGCTCAACGCGGCGGCAGGGCGGCGGGCCTTGCCGGATGGTGATGCGACGGGTAAAAAAGGGGCGTCGCCTCGTTAGCTCAATTGGTCAGAGCATCTGACTCTTAATCAGAGGGTTCTTGGTTCGAGTCCAAGACGAGGCACTCAGCAGGCGTGGAGAAGGCCGTGAAGAAGGCTCTGATCTGCGGCGTGTCGGGGCAGGATGGCGGCTATCTCGCCAGCCTGCTGCTTGAAAAAGGCTACGAAGTCCACGGCACGTCCCGGGATCCCTCGCGGGTCTCTTTTTCCGCCCTGAGGTCGCTGGGCATCGTGGACCGCGTCGTCATCCACGCGATGACGCCGACCGACTTCAGCAGCGTGCTATCGCTCCTGCGGCACGTCGAGGCCGACGAGATCTACAACCTGTCGGGGCAGTCTTCAGTCGGCCTGTCGTTTCGCCAGCCGCTCGAAACCTTCGACAGCATCACGATCGCGACGATGCACCTGCTCGAGTGCATCCGATTGCTCGAGACGCCTGTGCGGTTCTACAGCGCCGGGTCGAGCGAGGTGTTTGGCAACACGCCGACACCGGCTGACGAGTCGACGCCGTTCCGACCCCGCAGCCCCTATGCCACGGCCAAGGCGGCCGCCCACAACGCCGTCGCCAACTACCGTGAGGCCTATGGGCTCCATGCGAGCACCGGGATCCTGTTCAACCACGAGTCGCCGTTTCGCCCGGAGCGGTTCGTGACGAGCAAGGTGGTGCATGCGGCCCGTCGCATCGCCGCCGGCTCGCGGGAGCGACTGTCGCTCGGTAACCTGAGCGTGCAACGCGACTGGGGCTGGGCGCCGGAATACGTCGATGCCATGTGGCGGATCGTGCAGCACGAACCGGCCGACGACTTCGTGGTCGCCACCGGCCGCAGCCACTCGCTGCGGGAGTTCGTGGAGCGAGTCTTTGCCTGCGTGAACCTCGATGCCCGCGACCACGTGGACGAGCATGCGGAGCCGGCCCGCCCATCCGACATCGCCGTGAGTGCCGGCAACCCCACCAAGGCGCAGGCTGAGTTGGGCTGGAGGGCGACGTATGACCTCAACATGATCGTGCGGGAGATGATGCTTTCCCGCAACGGAGCGTGAAGCGATCCGGCGGCGTTTATCGAGGAAATGTTGGGACCAGTCGGATCGTTGGTAGAACGGCTGTATGAATGCTTCGCCACCACGGCCCGTCCGCTTGCTCTGGATCACTCCGGAGGAGCAGGGCGGTATTGCTTCGTACTCCCGGATGCTTTGGCCGGCCGTGGCCAGGGCGGCGTGTGCCGACGGGCACTTCGAACCGCTCACGCTCCTGCAGACGGCCCCCGACGCGCGTGCGGACGTGATTTCGGCGGTCAGGAATCTGCAGCCAGACCTCGTGCACGTGCAGCATGAATACGGTCTCTTTGGCGGCACGAATCCGTTTCTGGACGGCCTGCCACGGTGGATGCGCCGGCTCAGACAGGCGGTGCCCGACGGCACGCGGATCGTCGCCACGGCCCACAATGTGCTGCCTGATGGGCACCGGTTTGAAACCCGCGGGCGGGGCTGGAGCGGTCCGCTCTATCGAGTGGCCAATGCCACGATGCTGCCGTGGCTGCGCCGCCACTGGCGGGAGGGCACCTGGGGGCTATTCGATGGCGTGATCGTCCACTCGGCATTGCAGGCGGCGTGGCTGCAGGGCCGCGGCCTGCCGCTGGTCACGACGATCCCACTCGTCGTCCCGGAGATCCCAACACAGCTCGGCGAGCGGCCGCTCACTCCCGTGCCCAGGATCACCGTGTTTGGATACTTCTGCCCAGAGAAGGGTCAGGATGTGGTCATCGAGGCCCTGCAGCACGTGAAGGCTCCGGTTGTGTTGCGACTGGCGGGGGGCGTGGGCCACCCGATGAACAACGCCTATTACGAACGGTGTCTGCGGCGCATCGCGGAGTGTGGCCTTCGCGATCGTGTCGAGGTGACTGGATTCGTTCCCGAAGAAGACATTTCACGGCTCTACAAGGAATCCGATCTCATCATGGCACCGTTCCGTTCCACGAGCGGTTCGGCATCACTCGTGCAGGCTTTGGCCCGCGGCGCCACCGTGCTGGCGTCCGATCTGCCCCTGAACCGGGAACTCAACGACCGGGTGCCCGACACGGTCGCCTTCTTCGCGAGCGAAGATCCCGTCGACTGTGCCCGGCAGATCGAATCGCTGCTGGCCGACACGGACCGCCGCCAGCGACTGGGCCAGCAGGCAATCCAGTACGCCGTGAGCCATTCGCCAGCGGTCATCGCCCGCCAGCACCTCGACTTCTACCGTCGCGTCCCCAAGACATGACGGCCATACGACGCTCAGCCAGATGAACTGGCTGGGCGTCGCAGCGTCTGCTGCCTCGCCAAACGTTCGTACACGGCCAGCGTGCCTTCGGCCGTTTTGTCCCAGGTGAAGTTCTGGGCGTGTTCCATGCCCCTGTGCCCAACGGCCTGGGCGTGGTTGGGATTTGAGAGAATGTCACAGAGGCTCGCGGAAAACGTGTCGTGGTCTTCGGGATCGCATAACACTGCCGCGTCTTCGAGAATCTCCGGCAGACACGACCGATTCGAACTCACAACCGGCACGCCCGCTGCGCACGCCTCCAACGGCGGAAGTCCAAAGCCCTCGTAGAGGCTGGGGAATGCGAAGACCGCTGTGGTCCCCAGCAGCGAGCGGAGATCCTCGTCGGATACGTAGCCCACTTCGTGAACCTCCGACCGCAGCGGCGACGCCTCGATTCGTTGCCGTAACGCCGCGTAGTTCACGTCGGCCTTCGTATCGCCGGCGATGACCAGCGCAGGCAGCCTGCCAGCGTTGTCCGCGGTCGAATGCCCGCTACTGGCGAGCGCCCGTTGGCAGGTCTGTTCGAAGATGGAGATCAGTCCCGTGACGTTTTTACGGGGGTCGATTCCGCCGACATACAGGATGAGATTCCTATCGGCCGGAAGCTTGAGTTCAGCGCGAATCTGCTCCGCCGGCTTTAGCGGCGGGTTGAAGAACTGCGGCCCCACGCCGTTGTAGACCACGGAGATATTTTCGGCTGACACCGTGGTGAGTCTCTCGATGTCACGGGCACTGGCATGGCTGACGGTCACCACATGTGCCGCCCCTGCGATCGCCTTTTGCTCGAGCCTGAGGCTCAGTCGTCGCCGCCACGGCTCCCGAAGCGGGGCTTTCGATTGGTGTCGCTCGGCGAGGACGAGAGGAATGACGTCGTGGACCGTCACGCAATAGGGCAACGCACACCAGGCGGGGGCGTCGAGCTGCGACAGAAAATGAAGCATGTCGAACCGCTTGGCCAGCGAGTCGGCGAACATTCCCGAAAACAGCAGGTGCTGCCGGGCCACGTGGCGATGCTCCCCCAGGAGCTTCACGCTCCCTTCAAGCCAGCCGGGCAGCGGAAGGGCCGTCTGGCGGAACGGGGAGATCGTCACGCCGGCGTGGCCTGGCGGACCGGCATCAGCCAGAAGACGGCTGGAGAGTTCCGACGCGTAGCGGCCGATGCCACGGCTGGCGTGGTGTTTGAAGCCCACCTCCATGGCGGTGACATCGAGGCCGACTCTCATGGGGTCACTCTTGCGTCTATGGACCGAAGAATCGTTTGCAATCGCCTTGTCATGGGGCGTCTTTTGGCTGCTCAGCGGGCGGCAGGAGGCGGTCGAAGAGCGCCTCGAACAGCGGTTGAAGCCGAAGGCTCCCGGCGATTGAAAGGTGATGATCGTCTATGTACATCGATTCACCGCCGTACTCCGCCCTCCAGAGTCCCGTCTCATCGACGAAGGCTGGCGCTGGATCGAAGACAGAGACATGATTGCTGGCGAACCG
Organism: Pirellulales bacterium; assembly: GCA_044336965.1. Taxonomy (GTDB): domain Bacteria; phylum Planctomycetota; class Planctomycetia; order Pirellulales; family UBA1268; genus CAMCQY01. Next base: position 4,449 of record JBIIOL010000074.1, read on the forward strand.
GTCGAATAGTACGTTGCAGCGGTCGTTCGCCCTCAAGTGATCGGCGAGTGGCATGCCAACTCGCGTCACATCTCTACCGAGTTGGACAGCCATCGCCAGCTCACGAGTCGGATTCGCGCCCCTGTAGAAATCCGCAACGTCACGCACGAGGACGACGTGGATGCCGGCGTCGGAAAGCTCCTCGATCGTTCTGCCAAGGCAGGCCGCGAAAGTCGGTTGCCGCGCGTAAAACTTCCAGCGACCCGAGAGAAAGACAATGTTGACACGATTGGCCACCGCAAAATCCACGGCAGCTCGATTGAAAGCCGGGCCCCGCTTGTTCAAGCCGTATTGTGTCTTCACATAGTAATCGAGAAGTGGCGGTGTCGCCGAATACGTGGCCTGAAATCCCCGTACGCCCCGAGTCTTGCAGGCTGCGTCGATCCCAGGGATGAGGGCCATGGCGTGGCTGTCGCCCCATACGAGGCATGTGGCCTCGCCGACCGTTGCACCGAAAGCGGGCAGCGTGCCGTCTTTGATCTGCTCGATCGGTACCTGTTTAAACAGCAACTGCCACGCGGGCGAACCGCGATCCCGTTCTTTTGCACGAGCATAGGCGTCAGCCTGCTGGCTGATCCGCTGAGGCAGGCCGCGAAGCCTGACGATCGCGAGTGACGATACGAGGAGTACCGATACCCCCACGAATGCGGCAATCAATAGACCTTTTGTTCCGGGAAGGAAGTCCTTCCTGCGGAACGGCAACTCGACAAACCTCCATGACACCACGGCGAGGACAAAACTCGCGGCCAAGGCGATGCACCTGGAAATCTCATCCGCCGGCGCGCCGCAGCGGAGATATGCCAGAAAGCTCAGCAGGGGCCAGTGCCAGAGGTAGAGGGAATAGGAGATCAGGCCAACGAAGACCACTGGCCGTGTCGCCAAAACGCGTCCCACCCAAGTCTTTGTCCATGAGTTGGCGTAGATCAGAAGGGCCGTGCCGATACACGGCAGCAGTGCTGCGCGGCCTGGAAAGGGCGTTTCCTTGCTGAAGGCCCATACGGCCAGCAGGATTCCGAGCATGCCGATTCCAGCCAGCATGTTGGCAAACAGCGCAGGACGGCGGTGGGGGAGGGGCGCAAAGCAGAGCAAGCCGCCGAGCAGAATCTCCCAGGCCCGTGACGGCAGGAGATAGAAGGCTGACGATGGGTGGGTGCGAACCGCCCAGTCGCTGATTCCGAAAGAGAATCCAGTGATCAGCAGCAACGCGCCAACCATCGTCCGCCGCGACAGCCGGCCCAAGGCGAGGAACAGGAGCGGGTACGCGACGTAGAATTGCTCCTCGACCGCGAGTGACCACGTGTGCAACAAGGGCTTGAATTCGACGCTGCTGTCGAAATACCCTGACTGCCGCCAGAAATAGACGTTGGAGACGAACAACTGCTGGGCTGCGGCCGACTTTGCTAACGCCTCATAGTCGTTGGGGAACATGATGAAGAAGCCCGCGATAAGCGTGGCGAGCACCATCAGCGACGCCGCGGGGAGCAGGCGACGAACGCGACGAATCCAGAAATCGACAACTCGAATGCCCCCCCCACGCTGCTGGTCATCGAGCAGGAGACTGGTGATCAGGAATCCCGAAATCGTGAAAAACACGTCTACGCCGATAAATCCGCCGGGGCAAATCTTCGTGCCGTGAAAGAGCAGCACGAGGACTATTGCGACTCCCCTGAGGCCGTCGACGTCGGGGCGATACGTACGGGTCGCCATGCAGGTCATGTCCGATGACCCATCTTCCGCCAGACGTCTGACGCGGCACCGAGAACTCTGCCCACGAGGCCGTAGCGGGTGAGCGCGAGCCGTCGCATCAGGGGCTGAATCTGTGCGTCTAAATCGGCCGGCACGGGAATGGTTCTGGCCGGGTCGAGGCCATCGTAGGCGACCGTGACCAGCTTTTTTGCCCGGTAGCCACTGAAGGCAGATTGCACCACGTAGGCGAAGGAGCCGACGTCGGTCAGCGGATGCCAGGGATGATAGAGGCGTATGGAGGGATCCCACTTCACTGACAGCCCCAGATTCTTGAACCGGATGTACATGTCTGTGCCGTGGGCGTTGATGTGCGACCCAAAGGCCGGATGCTGCTCCCAGCCGTTGATGGCGACAATCCACTTCTTGCGGACGCTCATGCAGGCGCCGTAGTTCGTGGTGTTGCCGATCTTCGAATGCTTCTGGAGGTGGGCGAGGTCCCAGTCGTCGCGATGGACCGACTGCGGCTCGTCGTGACGATAGAGAAACACGACCAGATCGTCGGTCTTCTGATGCTCCTCCCAGAGGGACTCGAGCACGGTCGGCTCCGGCACGACGTCGCCATCGGCATAGACGATCAGTTCACCGCGGCTCTCCCGCACGCCCGCGTTGCGGCAATAGGCGGAGTGGTACTCGCCCTCTCGTCCCAACGTGATGATCCGAAGGTTGGGATAGCGAGCTGCTCGCTCCTCGAGCGCGGGATCGACCCGGTCGTAGTGCTCCACCCAGATGATTTCGTACTGATCGGCAGGAAGTGTTTGATTGGCGAACGCGTCGACGGCATGAAACCGCTCGCGGAACGAGCCATCGATGAGAATCACGGAGATCAACAGCGGTGGTGCCGTCATGGCGGTGTCACTCCCCTCGAATCCAGCGGGAGAGATAGCGGTGCAACGAATGTGGCTGGGTCGCTTCCCAGGCCGGGTAATCCCATGCGGCCTGGCCGGGTGCCCGGGCGAGATCATGCAGCAGAGCATGCCACTCGGGCCAGGCGTCGCCGACCACGTGCACGCCGGGCGGAACATCGATCGCCCACGTGGGGTGGGCGGGCGTGAGCGCCGGAACGCCAGCACAGGAGAGTTCCGTCAGTCGCGTGACCGAGCCAAAGCCGCTGAACTGCGGCACGACGACTGCCCGTGCCAGAGTCAGCAGGCGGTCGAGGTGCGGCTGGCTGACCCATCCCAAGGCCTCGATGTCAGCAGTGCCGCGAAGGTCGAGGGTGTCGGTGCCCGCTCCAGCGAGCACCATCCGGATCCCGGGCGGGAGTCCGTGCGATCGCGCCTGTGCCAGGAACCATTCAAACGCACGGCGGGTGGTGCCGTGCATGGCGCTGCCAAGGAGCAGAAACAGCCCGGACTCTTGTTCCGCCTGCAGTCGCGCATGGCGAATCGCCTCCAGCCTCGTGCGGATGGTGCCGACCGGAAGATAGGGATAGTGCTCAGCCTCCAGACCTAAGCCGCTCACCAGGCCGGTTTCCACCTTCGAAATGAACATCCGGCCTGCGCAGTGTTGCAGGAGCCCGAGTTCGTTCGCGAAGTCGACCAGATGGGTGCGCAGGCCCCACGACCCGTGGGCGTCGGCCGCGGCGAGGTCGAGCGATTCGAGATTTTGTGTGATCGCGATGACTGGCACGTCGAACTCCCTCGCGACGGCCACAACGCCGGCGAATCGGGGGTCGTCGATCACCGTGACAATCGGCCGGGGTAGGCGTTCGAGCAGCTCCCTGAATTCCTTCACAAAACCCCGTGGCGCAAACGTCCGCGAGGAGTATCCGGTGCCGTGAAAGACCCCGAGGGGATTCTCCAGGCAGTCGCTGATCCGCCGCACGGCTCTGCTAGCGAGCGTCGGCCGTACGGAGGATGCCTTGGGCCCGGCATGCCTGGCCCGCCAGTCCATCAGACTTAATGTGTGGACCCGGTCTCCACCAAAGCCCGCCTTGAGATCGTGCTCGATCTGGTAGGTCCGATGCTTGCCGCCGGGGCCGATGTCGGAGGGGAGGGGGCGGGCGACGAAGACGATGGATGGCATGGGGCGGTTGACGCGGGAGAAATTCGCTATCTGCAAGTTGTCTAGGTCCAAGATGCGACGGCCGCCGTTCGCTCCAGATCAATAATCCCATCACTCCCAGCGAGGATCTGTCTCGTAGCCCAGCCTGAGGAGCAGATCATTATAGTTCCGCTTGAAATACTCGACGTGCACCGGTTCGAAGTGGTTTCGCCAATCACCCGCGACTCCCTTCCGGTAGTGATTGTGGGCATCCTCGACGCCTCGTTCACGACCGCCCGCCTTCGTGGAGAAGCGGTGTCTGTCCACAATCGTGGGCACATCTTCGATAGCCAGGCTTTTGAATCGGAGGCCGTGTTTCCAGGCGACTTCGAGCGGGTAATAGCGATAGGGATCGGGCCCCTCTACCCGCGCTACGGTCGGCGAGCCGCCGGTCGACGTCGCCGGGGGCATCCAACGCTGCATCTGACGCCGTGCCATGCGTTGCGCTCGGCCGGCGATGATACCGACCAGGCTACCAAGCCGTTCCCGGTAGGTGCTCTGCGGGAGGTGCGTGAGGCCCAAGTGCTCCACGATCCTTACAACATGCTCAACAGGCGACGTAATCATGTCCTCCATCCGGAGTTCGAGCACATTGGGCTGCGCATAATCCCAGTCGGCCATGTCGGCCAGCACGCTGCGGCTGAACTCCATTTCAAGCAACAGCCCGTCTGACGTGTCGGCGGCCTGCAACCGACGACGATGCTCCGCGAGACCGGGCCATGTTGCGAGGCTGTGGGAGTGAAGGTGCGAGAAATACGCCGACACAATCAGGTCTCTGGGATCTCGGATGACATGAAATCCCCGCAGCGGCGGCAGCAGCCTCACCGGGCCGATCTCGGCATTGGAGTAGACGAGGACGTCGGGCCTGAAACATCGGACGAGGGCACGCAGATCGGCGAAGTCCCACTCCCCTATACGTGAGACCTCGAACATCCGCAGGTGCGTCGTCGCGCAGATGTCGGCCAGAATGGCCTTGATCCACTGCGTGGCGCATTTATGGTGGCCGAAGAAGGCAACCTGTGGAGGCTCTGTGGTCACGCCGCGCCTCCTGAGGGCACAGTACGCATCATACTCCCCTGTCCGAATCGCCGACGCACATAGTCTTTGATCCCCAGCACGGTAGCCCGAAAGAGCGCGGTTCGCTCCTCTCGACTTCGACCCAGACGATACACCCTTGCCCGGGCCTCCCATAAGAACAGCATCATGCGTGGCACGATCAGCAGGAGGGAGGAGTGCCGTTCCAGAGACAGCAGGCCGTTGCGGGTGAAGTAATACTGATAGACGGTGCCACGCTTGCCGCCAAACGTCTTCGATCCGCCGTGCCAGAGCCGCGCGGTGGGGACGTATCGCAGCGGCATGCCTGCTTCGCGGGCCCTCAGGCTCCAGTCGACATCCTCGAACAGCAGAAAAAACCGGTCGTCGAATGGGCCGATTCGTTCAAAGGCCTGCCGGGTTGCAAACAGCGCACAGCCGGTGATCCAGTCGGTGGTGCCGGGCTGGTCAAACTCCGGGCCATCGGGCTGGCCGAGGCCCACATGCACGGCGGGGCCTCTTCTCAAGAGCCGGCCTCCGGCGAAATAGATCGTGTCGGGCTCTGACTCGAAGAGACATTTCGGCACGGCGGCGGCCGTGTCGGGATGGGCCATGCAGTCGGCCAATAGTTCGGCGACACACTGGGGGTCGAACACGACGTCGTTGTTGACCACGAAGATGTGGGTCGCTCCGCTGGCGAGCGCGTGGCGAATCCCGACGTTGTTACCGCCCGTATAGCCGAGATTGCGGCCCGTCTGCAGCAGGGTGATGTCGGGATGGTCCTGACGGATCGCGGCCTCGGAGCCATCCCCCGAGCCGTTGTCGACGACGATGAGATCGAGCGGGACCGTCTGCTCCTTCAGGCTCGACAGGCATGAGAGCGTGTCAGCCTTGCCATTCCAGTTGAGGATGATGACGGTGACGTGGGCGTTCATGGGCTGCGAACCGGCTGGT
>JBIIOL010000532.1:0-2966 GCA_044336965.1 Pirellulales bacterium
ATGATCGAGCAGTTCCGGATGGCTCGGCTGCTCGCCGGTGGCGCCGAAGTTGTCGACGGTGGCGACGATGCCGCGGCCGAAGAGCCAGCTCCAGACGCGGTTGACCAGCACGCGGGCAGTGAGCGGATTGTCGGCCGACGCGATCCTGGCGGCAAGCAGCAGCCGGGCAGGCGCGTCACTGGGATGGCTCGCGCCGCGATCGAGCACCTCGAGATACCGGCGGGGGGCGATGTCACCGGACTGCGACGGCTGCCCCCGCTTCTGCACGGCCGCATCGAAGCCCGGCCCCTCCGAGGCCATCGTGGCCGCTCGCCGGAACTTCGGGATGCCCTCTTCGATCTGCCGATACTCGTTGACGAGTGGCGGAATCGAGTCGCCCAGTGCATGGATGTCGTTGCGAAGGATACCGCTGGCGAGCAGCCAGTTGAGCAGGTCGGCCTGCACGGTCGTGGCCTTGCCGTACTGCCAGGCATCGATCGCGGCCATACAGACGGCAGCCCACCGGGTGGCGATCGTCTGTGGCGACTCGGCCACGCTCGCCCCGCCACCAGCGAGCAGGAGCGGCAACTTCAGTTCGTCCTCCGGCGGCTTGGGGCCATCGTGGGCGATGACGCGATCGACAGAGAACCAGGAACGGCCCGCGTGGTCCGTTTTCGCGATGTTGAAAAACTTCCCGCCCCCTTCGGACCGCCGGAAGTGGGCCACGTCATCCTTGGTGAGGATCTCCAGATATGAACGTCCTCCCTGCCAGGTGGCCTGATGGCCGACAGGCACGGTCACCCACGTCGGAAACCGCGACTCGAAATGCCGTACCTTCGAGCCATGGGCGACGTTTTCCATCTGTTGGAAGTTGTGCTGGATGAGGCGGATGTGGGCAGCATCACCACCGGCCACGCGGAGGCTGATGAACTTTGTGCCGAGCGGAAAATCGTCGGAGCGGACGATCGCACCGTGCTTCCGGGAGAGCCGGTCGGAGCAGAGGCCGGGCGGCACGAACCGGTCGACGACCGTGTCGCCGGCTGCGGCCAGCGCGATGTCGCCGGCCGCGGCAGGGAGCGTGTCGGGGAGTGCGCCGTTTGCATGCCATGGGCGATCCGGTTGGCTCAAGTCGGCAAGCGTGCGAAAGCCCGCCGCGTTGCGACCGGCCCGGGCCGCCGCCTCGCCGCGCAATTCGGTCGCCGTGGCCGCGAATGCCGCTCCGAAGGCCGCGACGCCATCGGCTCCACCTTGCCCGCCACCAGCGGCAGCCTGCGCGGCCCGTGCCTTCCAGATCGCAAACAGCGGGTCCTCGAGCGGCACCTGCTGGCGGTTCAACACCGCCGCGATCCGGGCAGCCGCGCCACCGGCGGCTCCGCTCTCCACCACGGCCGGCCCGCCGGCAAGCTGGCTGGCCAACGCTGTGGCCGATCGGCCGATGTCGTCCGACCACTGCTGAGCCAGGGCGGAGGTGATGTCGGCCTTGAGCGACTTGAGCCGGGCGACGCCGGTCTGCTTGACTGCGTCGTCGTCGATGATCGCCTGCGTCTGCCGCGAACTGGCGAGGATGCCGAAGAGTCCGTAGTAATCCCGCGTGGAGATGGCGTCGAACTTGTGGTCGTGGCAGCGGGCACAGGCGATCGTCAGCCCCTGAAAAGCCTTGCCGAGCGTGTCGATCTGGTTCTCGATCATCTGCGCCTCTTCGAGGGCGACGTCGGTGGCCGTCGAAGAGACCTCCATCACTCGCTGACAGCCGGTGCCGAGGATGGCCTCGTTGATTCGGAGCACGGGATTGTGCCGGGGTGGCAGGAGATCACCGGCCAGATGCTCGGCAAGCAAGCGATCGTAGGGCACGTCGGCATTGAGCGCCCGGATGACGTAATCGCGATACCGCCAGGCGTCGGGGATCGGATAATCGCGAACATAGCCACCTGTCTCGCCGAACCGCATCAGGTCGAGCCAGTATTCGGCCCAGTGCTCGCCGAACGCCGGGCTCTGGAGCAGTTGGTCCACGAGCTTGGACGAGGCATCGGGGGCGGAATCGTTCACAAACGCCGCCACCTCCTCGGGCGTGGGCGGCAGGCCGACGAGCGCGATCTTCAGCCGGCGGATGAGCGTGGGGCGATCGGCCGGCGGCGCGGGCTCGAGTCCACGGGCGATTATTTTTTCGAGCAGGAAGCGGTCGATCGACTGGGCGAGCCACGCCCGGTGCGGCGAATCGGTCGGAAGCGGCACCTGCGGAACGGAAACGGTGGCGACCGGCTGCCACGCCCAGTGCGTCCGCCGCGCCGCGAGTTTCGCCGCCCAGGCCTCGCCGCTGGCCGCCTGCGGTGTCGGCGGCGCGTCGGGCAGGCCGGGCAGGCCGCTCGCAATCCATCGCTCGAAATCCGCAATCACCGCGTCGGGCAGCTTGTCGGCGCCCTGCGGCATCTCCCGGTCTTTGATCTCATGGCGGATCAGCCTCAAGAGCAGGCTGTCGGTAGTCTGCTTCTCGTCGACGAGCCGGCCGCTTTTGCCGCCGGCATCGAACCCCGCGCGGGAGTCGAGCCGCAGCCCCCCTTCGGCCGCATCGCCGGCGTGGCATTCGTGACAGTGCTCGACAAGCACAGGCCGAATCCGCGATTCAAAGAACTCGGTGCCGTCCACAGCCGCGGCTGTGGCGACACGGCAGGACATTGCCAGACCGATCACCAGGGCGACCGCCACGCCGATGACAAAGAGCATCCGTCGGGGACGTGCTCCACCGTCATGCATCGCCAGCACATGTCGTGAACACAGGTGCGATCCCATGGCTCTCACCGGGAGGAACTGAACCGCGACCACACAAGCCGCCCTGGAGACGATTGGTCGGCAGGCAGGCGCAGCTTCTATCCACCTAGATTCTATAAACCTAGATTCTATATATTTAAATTGCCGCACTGCATTATGTCAACGCATGGCTCGCGGGCACGGCCCCATGGGCCTTGATACCCGCCGGAAAATCAAGAACA
>JBIIOL010000533.1:0-2964 GCA_044336965.1 Pirellulales bacterium
GGGCCAGCACCGCCTACATCTACCTTCGCTACGAGTATCCACAGAGCTGGCAGCGGCTGCAGACGGCGATCGACGAGGCCTATGCCGCCGGCTACCTCGGTAAGAACATCAAGGGGAGCGGCTTTTCGCTCGACATCTATCTCCACCGTGGCGCTGCGGCCTACATCTGCGGCGAGGAGACGGGCCTGATCGAGAGCCTCGAGGGGAAGCGGGCCTGGCCCCGGATCAAGCCGCCGTTCCCGGCCATCGAGGGCCTTTTTCGCAAGCCGACGGTCGTGAACAACATCGAGACGATGGCGTGCGTGGCGCAGATCGCCCGCCGTGGCGTCGACTGGTTTCGCTCGATCGGCGTGCCCGCCGACCCGAACAATCCCCGCGACCCTGGCAGCTACGGTCCCAAGCTCTACTGCCTGTCGGGCCACGTGGAGCGACCGGGCTGCTATGAAACACCACTCGGGATCACGGCCCGTCAGCTCATCGACGAATATGGTGGCGGCGTCTGGAAGGGCCGCAAGGCCAAGGCGGTGATCCCTGGCGGCATCTCGATGGGCCTGATGACCGAGGCCGAGCTCGACACGCCGCTCGACTTCGCCGGCCCCGGCAAGGTGGGCTGCCTCGGCCTGGGAACGGCTGCCGTCGTCGTGATCGACGAGACGGTGAGCATCATCGACTTCCTGCACAACTCCTGCCGCTTCTTCGCCCACGAGTCGTGCGGCCAGTGCACGCCATGCCGAGAGGGCACGAGCTGGTCGCTGCGGATGCTCGAGCGGATCAAGGCGGGCAAGGGCCGTCTCCGGGATCTCGACCTGCTTGCCGAGATCGGCAACACGATGGGCATGATGCCCGGCTCGACGATCTGCGGACTCGCCGACGGGGCCGCGTGGCCGATCAAGAACGCGATCAAGAAGTTCCGCGGCGAGTTCGAGGACTACATCAAGCGGACGAATCCGCAGGGTTGGATGGTCACGGATCCCGTCCCGGCCCTGCAAATCGTTGGAGCCCACTGATGGAAAAGGTGCCTGCCACCATTTTCGCCAACGGTTCCGAATGGCTCACATGCCCCATGAAAATGGTGGCTGGCACCTTTTCCAACTGAAACACAATGCCCACAGTCATCGTTGACGGCAAGGAAATTGAGATCGGAGCCGATGAGCGGCTCAACTGCATCGAAGCAGCCCGCCGCGCCGGCGCGGAGATTCCGCACTATTGCTGGCATCCCGGCCTGTCGGTCGTAGCCAGCTGCCGGATGTGCCTGGTCGAGACCGGCACCCGCGATGCCGCCACCGGCAAGATCTCGATGATGCCGAAGCTGGTGCCGGCCTGCCAGACGCCGGCGAAGGACGGCACGGTGATCGTCACCGAGAGCCAACTGGTCAAGGACAGCAGGGCCCGGGTCGAGGAGGCACTCCTCATCGACCATCCGATCGACTGCCCGATCTGCGACAAGGCGGGCGAGTGCCTGCTGCAGGACTATCACTTTCAGCACGGCCAGGCGGAACGCCGCGCCGACCTCCATCCCTTCAACAGCCGTCGTCGCGACGTCGGGCCGACCGTCACGCTCTTCGTCGACCGCTGCATCATGTGCACGCGGTGCGTGCGGTTCACTCGCGAAGTGTCGGGCACGAGCGAGTTGATGGTCACCAGCCGCGGTGCGAAGGAAGAGATCGACGTCTTCCCCGGCCACCCGCTCGACAACAAACTCTCGGGCAACGTCGTCGATCTCTGCCCGGTGGGGGCGCTCGGCGACAAGGACTTCCTCTACCAGCAACGTGTCTGGTTCATGAAGCGGGAGGCCAACGTCTGCGGCGGGTGCTCGGCCGGTTGCTCGATCCACACCGAGCACAATCAGGACACCATCTACAGGCTGAAGCCTCGCGAAAACCCGCACGTCAACACGTGGTGGATCTGCGATGACGGCCGCTACGGGTGGCACCACGTGCACGATGCCGCGCGGCTCGTGGGGGCCGGTCGCCGCGCCAGCTTGAGCACGCCGCTGGAGGCCGTGGAGTGGATGGACGTTGTGCCGCGTCTGCGGGCCGACCTCAAGGCTGCCGGGCGGCTGGCCGTGGCCGTCTCGCCGATGCTCACGGTGGAAGAGGCCTGGATGCTCTGCGCGGTCGCCCGTTCGATCGATCCACAGGCGCTGCTGGCCGTCGGACACGTGCCGCGGACGGGCGAAGACCAGACATTCCCGGGCGGCTTCACCATCCGTGCGGAGAAGTGCCCGAACCGCCTCGGCGTGGAAGCGGTCGTGGCGCTGTTCGACCCCGCCGTGCCTTCGTGGAGCCAGTTCGTCGAGCACGTCAGCAAGGGCGAGGCCGACGCGGCGTGGATCACTGGCGCGTATCCCGCCGCCTGGATCGACGACGCCACCGCCGCTGCCTTCGCCGACCTCAAGTGCCTCGTGGTGCAAGACCTGTTCGACTCGCCACTCTCGGCGCTGGCAACCTGGAGGCTGCCCGCCGCCGGCTTCGCGGAGCGGGCCGGCACCTGGGTGAACGTTGCCCACCGCGCGCAGACCTTTGAGCAGGCCGTCCGCCCGCCCGCCGGGGTCTGGCCGGAGGGCCGGCTCTACTGGAACATGCTCGGCCGTCGCGGCCTCTACGATCCGACTGCCGTGCGGCGGCAGATTGCCGAATCCTCCGCATCGTTCGCGGCACTCGCGGGAGACATTCCCGCCACCGGCGTCGACCTCCGCATCCACCAACTCGCCTGATCCACACTCCATGAACGCTCTCATCCCCTACCTCCCCACGATCGCCGCGCTCGTGAAGATCGGCCTGCTCGTCGGCGGCCTGATGACAGCCGCGGCCTACCTCGTGCTCGTCGAGCGGTGGATGGCGGCGTGGGTTCAGGACCGCAAGGGACCCAACCGCGTCGGCATCCCGCTCACGAAGATCCGCCTGTTCGGCCTCGGACAACCGATGGCCGACGGCCTGAAGATCATCATGAAGGAAGACTTCA
>JBIIOL010000534.1:0-2963 GCA_044336965.1 Pirellulales bacterium
AGCAGTCTCCACGAGCGTGAAGGCTTCGGGTGCCTGCCCCATCGTGCCGATCACCTCGTCGTGCCCCTCATGGCCGATCAGCATGATGCGGTAGCCGGCCTTCGCATACTTGATCGCCTCCAGATGCACCTTCGTCACGAGCGGACAGGTGGCATCGATGGCCCGCAGCCGCCGCTCACCCGCGATGCGACGCACCTCCGGGGCCACACCGTGGGCGGAAAAAAGCAAAACGCCCCCCTCGGGCACCTCCTCCACCGCGTTCACAAACACTGCCCCCTCGCCCGTGAACCGGTCAACGACATGTTTGTTGTGGACGATCTCGTGGAAGACGTAGATCGGTGTGCCATGGAGTCGGATGGCTGTTTCAAGCGTCTCGATGGCCATATTCACGCCGGCGCAGAAGCCACGTGGGCTGGCAAGCAGGATCTTCATGGCGAGGGTTCCGGGAGAAGCAGCAGGGAACGCGGCTGGGGCCAAAACAGTTCAGTAAGCTATGGTAGTGATGGCGATTCCGCCCCGCCAGTGAAGAACAGGCCCTCCTCCGCAAACACCGCGTAAAGTCGGTCGTGCCGATGTCCGTGCAACCAGCGCAGCCCGCCCGACGCGACCCGACGGCCTGGCAACTCACGCCAGTGCCCACGGTCGGCGATCTTGCCGCCGCGGAAGCGTTCTGCCGCGACGTGGCCCGGCGGCACTACGAAAACTTCACCGTCGCCACGCGGCTCGTGCCGCCAAGGCTGCGGCAGCATCTGGCCAACGTCTATGCCTATGCGAGGTGGAGCGACGATCTTGTCGACGAGGCAGCGAGCCCCGCGGAAGCGGCCCGTGATCTGGCGGCCTGGCGGCAGGGGCTGGAAGAATGTTTCGCGGGTCGCCCCGGGCATCCCGTCTACGTGGCGCTCGCCGAGACTGTCCGGCAGACCGGCCTGACGATCGAGCCGTTCGCCCATCTGCTTGACGCGTTCGAGGAAGACCGGGCGTTCGACGCGGCTGGCGTGGCCGTGCGGTATGCCGATCACGATGAACTTGTCGCCTACTGCCGCCGCTCCGCCGATCCCGTGGGGCGGATCGTGCTCGCGCTCGAGGGCTGCCGTGATGCGGCGCTCGTCGCCATGTCGGACTGCATCTGCACGGGCCTGCAACTGGTGAACTTCTGGCAGGACGTGCGACGCGATCGTCTGGCGGGCCGCGTCTATCTCCCTCGCGACGATATGCGACAGCACGATGTGACCGAGGCGATGCTCGATGCCCCGCGGGCCGCGTCGCCGCTGCGGGAGTTGGTGCGTGCGGAGGTGGCATGGGCCCGGGAGCAGTTCGACGCGGGCGAGCCACTCGTGGGAGTTGCGCCCCCGGTGCTTCGGCCTGCGATCGGCATGTTTCTCGCCGGCGGCCGGGCTGTGGCCGATGCGATCGAGCGGGCCGGGTTCGACACGCTCGGGCGGCGGCCTACCGTGAGAAAGTGGACCAAACTCCGTCTGGCCGCACAGGCCTGGTGGCGTCTGCAGGCCACGCCACACGCTGCCGGTGGTCGTCCATCATGACCCGCATGACCACGCTCGCCGCCGATCATGAGGCCTGTGCCGAGGTGCTGAGCCGGGCGGGTTCGAACTTCGCGCTGCCGATCCGCCTCCTCCCAGAAGCGAAGCGCCGCGGCACCACCGCCCTCTACGCGTTCTGCCGGCGTGCCGATGACATTGTCGATGACGGCGCCAACCCCGTGGAGGCCCGCCATGCGCTCGACTCCTTCGACGCCGAACTCTCTGCAGCGGTCGCGGGCGGGTCGTCGGCAGATCCGGTCATCAGAGCGACCGTCGATACGGTCCGTCGTTTCGCCGTGCCCGTGAACTATCTCCACGACATCATCGATGGCTGCAGAATGGACCTCGATCGGAATAGCTACGACACGTTTCCCGAACTGGAGGAATACTGCCGCCGTGTCGCCAGTGCCGTGGGGCTCGCCGCCATCCACATCTGGGGCTTTCGGTCGCCGCGGGAGGCCCTGCCCGCCGCGCATGCCTGCGGCCTGGCCTTCCAACTGACGAACATTCTCCGTGACATTCCCGAGGACCTTGCCCGCGGCCGCATCTATCTTCCAGAGGAGGATTTTCGAGCCTCTGGCTGCGGCACCGCTGATCTCCGCAGCGGCCGGATTGGCCCTGGGTTTGTGGAACTGGCGAGCATGAACGTGGCGCGGGCGGCGGATTGCTATCGACAGGCGGCGCGGCTCGATCGACTGCTCTCTACCGACGGTCGCATCGTGTTTCGCGCGATGTTCGGCGCGTATCGATCGTTGTTCGCCGCGGTACGGCAGGCGGGCACGCGGATTTTCACGGAGCGGGTACGGCCCGGCCGATTCCGCATCATCGGCTCGACCGTGGCGGCACTCGCAGTCGGTCCAAGGCCTCCGCTGGGTGGCCGCAGTGTGGGGAGACGCCACGCATGAATACCATGACTGAACATGACATGACTGATCCGTCGCGTTCCACAGCAGTTCGCCCCGCCCGGCCGCATGTTGTCGTGGTCGGTGGCGGTTTGGCTGGTCTCGCGGCGGCGGCATCGCTCTCCTCGACCGACGTCCATGTGACCGTGCTCGAGGCGCGTCGTCGTGCCGGTGGTCGGGCGGCCTCGTTCGAGGATCCGGTGGCGGGAGGCCTCGTCGATGCCTGCCAGCACGTGGCGATGGGGTGCTGCACGAACTTCCTCGATCTCTGCCGGCAGGCAGGTTTCGCGGATGCTCTCCGCCGCGATCGCACGCTGTGGTTCATCGGTCCAGAAGGCGATCGGGCCGCCTGCACGCCCTCTCGGTTGCTCCCGGCGCCGCTGCACCTCACGCCGTTGCTCCTCGGCATGCGTCACTTTTCGTTGGCCGAGAAGCTCTCGCTCGGAATGGGAATGCTGAAGCTGGCGCGGTATCGAGTGCCGGCTGGTGGCGAGGCGGACCAGGCGGGCAGCACTGCGCTTGC
>JBIIOL010000536.1:0-2955 GCA_044336965.1 Pirellulales bacterium
TGGCGGCAGACGGCGCAGGTGATCGATGCCGTCAAGATTCCGCGGATCGGCCCGAGCCTCGGGGGCGTGGAATCGTTGATCGAGCAGCCGCTGGTGATGAGCTACTGGAACTATTCGCCCGCCGAGCGGGCCACGTTCGGCATCGCGGACAACATGATCCGGCTCGCCTGCGGCATAGAAGACTCGGCCGACCTGATTGCCGACCTCTCCGCCGCACTCGACTGCGCAAGCTAGAACATTAAGCTGCGCAAGCCGGGCAACTTCTTCCGGTCGCGTGGATTTTGTCGGAAGTTTCGGTTGTGCCGCTGACGATATCTATTCCGATTGACGAATAGTGGACGGGCCATTCCCGCCACAGCGTCGGATCGTAAGGAGTCAGTCATGCACGTTTCGCACGGTTTGCGACACCTTGTGGGCCTCTCTGTGGCGGTTGCCCTGCTGGGCAGCGGCCTCGCCTGGTCACAGCAGCCAGGCACGGCGGCAGCCGCAGGTGGGCAGAGCCAACTGCGGTGGACGCCCCATCGTGCAGCCACCACGAGCGAACCCTCCGCGACAGACGCGGCCACAAGCAACGCCGCATCCACCACCACGACCGCTGACGGTGGGGCCGCAACCGGATCCCCAAAACAAGTGGCCTCGGCGCTGGCAACGGCTGCCGTTGGCACGACTGCCGCCCAAGCCACGCAGCCCGTGGCCGCTAACCCGGCCCCGATCGCACCGCCGGCCTCGGTGGGCCTGCCCGCCGGCGTGCCGGCCGTGGCCGTCGCGCCGCGCAGGAGGGCGACGCAGAACCAGCCGCTCGCTCCGCCGCGGACTCGGCCCGCCGGCCCGATGGGCGACTGGAAGAGCGACAATCGCGTGCCCGGACGGTTTGGCTCGAACTTCAGCAACGACAGCCAAATGACCCTGCCCAGCATGGGTGACGTCAACCTGTTCCGGAGCCCGCAGGGTGATGCTGGCCGACCGGTGCTGGCCGTCGAGGGCACGCCCCGTCGTCCGAACGTCGCCTCCGCACGCAGTCCGCTCGGCGGCGGACTGGCGCCGCGATTCACCACCTCGACCAGCCGGCCGACTGAAACGCGTACCGAGCGCCTGGCCATGAACGCTGATGCACTGCCGTCGGTGATGACCCGCGCCCCACAGGCCGCCGCCATCGACGACGGCTCCGTGCCCGGCAGGCTGCCCGCAGCCGGCACGCCCAATCAGACGCTCCCGCCCCCGAGCGGCCCCCAGTCCATGATGACGTCCGAGGATTCCTCGATCATCATCAACACCATGCCCTCGGAGATGACGGAATTCGGCACCGATGGCATGGGAGGACAGGGCTACGGCGGCGAATTCGCCGAGGGGACGATGTCGCCGTCGGACGGGGGCATGTGGATGGGCGAATATCCCAGCCAGTTGCACGTCGAATCGTTCTACGATGACCCGTTCGCCTGCGAGGAGTCGGACGGCTTCCTGACCTGCTGGCCGCATGACGGCCGCGTGTGCGCCTGGCTGCGGCAGTTCGGCAAACCCTACTACGGCTGGAGATGGTACCGCGATTTCAGTGCCGGTGGCGGTATCACGGCCTTCCAAAACCAGTCCAACTTCGGCCTGCTCGGCAACTACGGCACCAACGAGTACATCAACTGGGCGATGCCCTTCTGGAACGCGTTCGGCATCGGCTGGCAGATCGGTGCGCGGGGTGTGCAGAGCAACTTCCAGCAGCCCACGCTCAGCGACGGCCTGGGAACGCTGCGTGCCAACTCACGGGACCAGGTCTTCGTCACCACCGGCTTCTTCACGCGGGCCTTCGAGGGCCGCGGCCTGCAGGGCGGTGCCGTGTATGACTACTTGAGCGACAGCTACTTCGAGAACGTCGACGTGGCCCAGATCCGCGGCGAGCTGAGCTATGTCTGGGGCTACCACGAACTCGGCTTCTGGGGTGCCTTCAATGCGACCGAGCAGAAGGGATCGTTCTCGCCGACCGGGGTGTCGCCAGGCGTGGTCAGCACCGTCGACCTCTACACCGCCTTCTATCGGCTCCACTTTGGCGATGCCAACGAAGCGCGGATCTGGGGCGGTGCCTCGGGCAACGGTCAAGGTGTGGTCGGGTCGACAATCCGCGCCCCGATGTCGCGATCGCTCGCCCTCGAGGGAACGTTCACCTACCTTCTGCCTGACAAGTCGCAGACGCTTCAGTTGAGTCCCACGACCAGCGTGACCTTTGCACCGTCGGCCTGGAACCTCTCCGCCAACCTGGTCTGGTACCCGGCGGGCCGGGCCCGGCGTGGCCTTGCCAGCCCCTACCGTCCACTCTTCGACGTGGCCGACAACGGCAGCATGATCCGGGCTCTCTCCCGTCTGCCCACTCCGTAGTTCTGGCCGCCAGACCCGGTGGGCCCTGTTCTGGGGTGATCCCCACACAAGCCCCAGGCGGTAGCTGGGGGACCCCGGGCATGAACACCAGACCGCATACCACGGAAACCCGCGAACGCCCAACCACCCGGTATCCACGGACTTCCGTCCGAGTTTTTGTGTCCAGCGCACCAAGGGCCAGGATGGCGCGTTTTTCGTTCCGCCAGCCGCCACCGACTGCCACGCTGGCGGGATTTGTTGTATCTTGCGGGCTGGCCCGTGGTCAGGACTGCCCCCGCGCGGAATACCGCCGGAGATTCGCTCCCTCGTCACACGGCCACCGCACGAAAATCCCTCTCTGGAATACATGATGTCCGAACACGAACAGAAGAAAGACCCCTGGGCCGATCTGGCCGAGTCTCTCGGCGCAAAGCCGGCTGCGAAGCCCGCGGAAGATCAAGCATCACGTCCGGTTGCCGCGACGCCGCCATCTGCACGCCCGCCGCAGAAGCCGCGTGTGGACAGGCCCGCCACCCCCGCCACCCCCGCCGCCCGCTCTGATTGGGGCGATCTGGCGTCGTCGCTGGGGCTCGAGCCCGCCAAAGAGCCGCCGGC
>JBIIOL010000535.1:0-2955 GCA_044336965.1 Pirellulales bacterium
TCCTTCGCCCTGGTGGCAATGTCGCTCTGCAGCCGGTCCGCGGTCAGCGAGCCGAAACCCGCCGGTCCGATGGGCTTGCCAGGCACGACCAGGCAGCCCGTGAGCGTGCGGCCGCCGGGCATGTCGAGCGAAACTTCGAAGACCTTGCCGGCGATGCTCTTCGCGCCGATCTCCGCCACGCGGGGATTGCCGGGCGTCTGGGCGAGCAGCTTTTCCTGCCGGGCCCAGAAGGCTTCCCAGTCGGCGGGCCGCGTGAGGGGCCGCGTGTAGTGCGGCAGATCGACGGTGAAGGTCTGTTTGGTTTCGTTGAGCTTGGCGTCGCCGCGCCAGGCGGAGACGGTGAGGTAGTAGAACCCGGCCGGCAGCTCCGGCACCGCTATGGCTTCTTCGGCGGTCGCTTCGCCGGCGAGCGTCTTGGAACGCTTCCAAGCGAGCACCTCCTTGCCTGCGACATAGTGGTCGAGCACCGTGGCACGATACTCGAGCGGGAGGGCCGTCTTCCCACGATTCGGCTGGGAGATGGCAAACGCGATCTTCTTGGGATCGGGGAAGTGCACGAGGTTGCCCCCGGCATTGCCCCCGGCCAGCAACGTCTTCGGCGCGTTGATCTCATCGGCACCCACGGGCTTGATCGTGATGCTGCCGAGCGTCTGCGCCGCGTCGGCCGGGGCGCCCAGCCGCAGTTCATTTTCGATCTGCGTGCCGGGCTTCACGCCGCCGCTGGTGTAGGCGGCCGGGATGTAGCGCCGCTCGTGCACATGCATCGAATGTTTGGAAGCGATGGTGAGATCGTTGGCGAGCACGACGGCCGCGCACGAGCCGTTGAACGCGCCGATCGCACCCCCGCCGCCGCCCGGCTGCACGAGCGCTTTGACCGACGGATCGAGAGTGCACTCGAAGTTGTAGCCTTGGGAGAGAAACCCGAGCGTGTCCTCGCCGAAGGTCCACTCCACGCGGGCCGGCCCCGACCGGACCGCGACCATGTGGTTGACGACGTTGATTGAGGGCGGTTCCGCCGGCGGCTGGCCGGGATCGCCGAACTGGTGCGTGAACGCCTTCGCCCCCTTCACGGCCAGTTCGACGAGATTGCCCTTCGAGTCGATCTTCGCGGTGTAGACGCCGGTGGTGACCGCCACCGACTTGTCGTCAGCCTGGCGGATTGAAACCTCGGCGCGACACACAAGTGAGCTTGCCAGCAGGCCGACGCCTGCCACCGCCACTCGCACCATGGGTTGCATCATCGATCCTCCGGCGTGAACGCGGCCGACGAAAACGTGAGGCCCCGCGGGTCCTGAAACGTGAAGTAGCCGATCCGCATGCCCTCCGGCATTGTCGCCGACAGCTTGCCATCTTTCTCAGCGATGGCGACGGAGCGCCACGGCCGCGAGGTGGACGGCCCGTCGGCCGTGGTCCAGTGGAAGGCGGCCGACTTCGCCGTCGTGCCATTGAGCGCGACGCTGACGGCGGCTCTTTCCACCCGCGGCCTTCCCGGAGCGGGAATCGGCTGCCCGCCCCGCAGCACGGAGTCGAGGAAGGCGACCGCCTCCGGGGTGGACGTGAGGAACTGCCCGCCGTGGCCCATGTCGGGTGTGATCCGAAACGAGCAGGCCCCGGCCGGCAGGGCGTAGGTCTTCGCGAAGGATTCGAGCGGGTAGGCGAAATCCTTGGCGCCCGTGACGGCGAAGACGGGCATCCGGATCCGCGGTGCGTAGTTCGCGGGATCCCAGAGCGCGACCCACCGCTCCCGCTGCTCGGGAGCAAGCTCCGCAAACAGGCCGTTCTCCTGCCAGACGCTCCGCTCGGCGAGGAAGCCGCAGCCGTAGAAGGGCATCGCGGCCTCGAAGCGGCCATCGACGGCCGCGGTGATGCAGGTGAGATAACCGCCCCAACTGATCCCGGCGACGGCCGTCCGGTCGGGATCGACACCCGGCAGGCTGCGGACGAGCGAGTGGGCGAGGATCGCGTTGGCGACGGCGTGATACGGCCACTGGTCGGTAAGCGGCAGGTCGATGTCGAGAATCTTACGTCTGCCATCCTGCCCCGGCCCGCCGCGGAGCAGTCGCGCGGGCTTGAAGGCACGGTCGTAGTCGGTGCCCGTGGCGGGCCCGCTGCCGGCGAGATCGACGGAGATGGCGGCGTAGCCGTGCTTGGCCCAAAAGGCCACCCAATCGCGGGACGCGCGGTCGCCGCCGCCGTGGAGCAGGACGACCGCGGGGAACCGGCCGGCCTGCGGGGGCTGCGGGGCGTCGGCCGCCGGGCTCGCCAGGTAGGCGAACACGTCCGTCGGCTGCCCCTGGTAGGGTTCGCCGCGAAACAGGATCCGCCGCACGGGGTTGTCGGCGGCGTCCAGCCAGCGGTGTGGCGGCGGCAGCGACAATCGTTCCAGGTTCCAGACATTCCCGAGTTTCCCCCCGGCCGCCCCCACCGCTGCCGGGCCCGCGGCCGGCACGACCCGCGGGCTCTCGCGAGGCATCGAAGCCTGGAAAGCCGCGATCGTCGCGTAACTGACGCGGCCTGCCTCCAGCACGGCGGCCTGGGCCTCGGTCTGCCGCCGCACCTGTGGATCGACCGGCGTCCCCTGCGCCTCCCGCCGTGACTCGGCGATGCGAAGGCGGAGCATCGCCAGATCGAACTTGTCGGCCAGGCAAGCGTCGTCGTACCACCCGGCCCGTGAGCGGGCGGAGTAGGCTTCCACGATCCGCCGCACCGCCTCCCGCTCATCGACCAGCAGCCGCTGCCAGGCATCGATCGCCGCCAGTCGCCCCTCCGTGCCGGCGGCAGCCCCGCGAAGTCCGTCGGCCACGCCGGCGAGCCGGCGGGCTTCCTGGTCGGCGCCTGCCAGCCAGCCGCGGTGGATGCCGATCATCTTGTCGGCATACGCCAGTTCGGCGCCGAGCTCGTTGAACGGCCGGATCCGATGGAAGCCCAGCACTGCAGCCGCGTCGGCTGGGCCAG
>JBIIOL010000537.1:0-2952 GCA_044336965.1 Pirellulales bacterium
GTAGAACAGGCCGAGCCTGAGGTGTCGGTCGACGCGACTGAGCAGAAGGAGATGGTGCCAGAGGTGGCGGTATCGGCCCCGCTCGTCGCAGACTCCTCCCCTGCCCCTCAGGCATCTGCGAACGCGGCCGTTCCGATCGCCGCGCCCCAGGTCTACGCCGATCGCGTGCCTGGCCGGCGGGCTGCGGCGGCGGCGGCGCGGGGCGGGTCGCTGGAGACGGAGCGGGCGGTTCAGGCGGCGCTCGCCTGGCTGGCGGCGGCGCAGTCGGGCGACGGGCGGTGGAATGCCGCCCGCCACGGCGGTGGCGTGGAGCGGTCGGTGCCGGGGCACCATCGCCATGGTGTCGGTGCGAAGAGCGATCATGGCGTGACGGGGCTGGCACTGTTGGCGTTTCTGGGAGCGGGCAACACCCATCAGCAAGGTCCGTATTCCGAGACCGTGGCTCGCGGAGTCAGGTTTCTCGTGGACCGGCAGCGGGCCGATGGCTCGTTGGCGGGCGATGCCGAGTTCTTCGCGGCGCTCTATTGCCATGGCATGGCTGCAATCGCCTTGGCGGAATGCTGCGCGATGACCGGTGACGCGTCGCTTCGGCCGCCGCTGGAAAAGGCGGTGCGGTACACGCTGTCGATGCAGAGCCCGGCCACCGGCGGATGGCGGTATGCCGCGGGCGACAAGGGAGACACGAGCCAATTGGGCTGGCAGGTGATGCTGCTGGCCAGCGGCCGGCAGGCCGGACTGACGGGGCTGGAGCCTGCGGAAGCCCGAGCGAGAACATTTCTCCAGAGTGTCTCGTCCGGGCGGGTGGGTGGCCTGGCTGCCTATCGGCCCGGTGAGCGGCCCAGTGTGGTGATGACGGCCGAGGCCCTCGTGTGTCGCCTGTTTCTCGGCATGCCAGCCGACCATCCCTGCGTGGGCGAGGCGGTGGAACTGATGGCGAGGTCACTTCCCGAAACCCGTAGCCCCAACGCCTATGCCTGGTACTACGCCACGCTGGCGTCGTTTCATGTCGGCGGTCCGCAGTGGGAGTCATGGAACAGGCAGTTACAGGCGGCGCTCCTTCCGCTGCAGCGCCGCGAGTCGAGCGGTCTCGACGGGAGTTGGGATCCCGATCCCGTGTGGGGAGGTCATGGCGGACGTGTCTACGCGACGGCCATGGCGGCCCTGACGCTCGAGGTCTACTACCGGCATCTGCCGATGCATCGGCAGATCATGCCGATAGCTGGTGTCCCCGGCCAGCCGGTGCGGTGAACCAGTCGGTTTTCACGGCACAATCGGCATCCTCTGGTGGCCAGGAGTTTGACCCACAGACCTGCGGGGGTAGACTTGAGGTGTCAGATCCCACTTTCTGCATGGAGAGCCATCACGTGACCCCGCTGCTTGCATTCATGGGCCTCGGTACGGTCGAGTTGATGATCGTCGCCGCCGTGATCCTGCTCCTTTTTGGAGGGCGGCTGCCGAAGGTGATGCGATCGCTCGGCGAAGGGATCGTCGAATTCAAGCGCGGCGTGCAGGGCATCGAAGATGATCCGCATGCGTCGACCGGCGATCGGTCGCACGATTCCAGTCGTGTCGAGAGCCATCGCTGAGCCGGCGACGGTGTTCCGCAGGTCGCTTCTCTCGTGACTTCAGTCTCCCCGGCAGCCAAAAGGCGGCATCGATGTTTGGGCTTGGTCCTCTCGAGATCATCGTGATCGGTGCCCTGGCGGTCATGCTCTACGGCAAGAAACTGCCGGAGGTTGGGCGTTCGGTGGGTCAGAGCCTCGCCGAACTGCGGAAACAGTGGGCCACGATCTCGCGTGATCTGGATGTGTCGGCCCATCTCGAGGGGCGGGACGTGCGGCCGGCTCGGCCTGCCAAGCGGTTTGATGACGACGTGGTCGGGGCCGGGAGTGTGTCTGCTCCCCGGTTCGATCCGCCTGCCGATCCGCCGGCGGCGTGAGGACGGCACATGAACGTGTCACGCACGCGTGCCTGGTGCTCCACGCCTGCCTGGTGCTCGAGGACTGCGATGTTCGTGGTGATCGCCGCGGCATCTGCTTGCGCTCTGGCAGCGGACAAGGAAGACGCAATTAGGGCTGATCGCGCACGCCTGGCTGGAGAGTGGCGCGTGGTCAGCGTCGAGGCCAATGGCAACACCAATGCCGATCCCGTGGTGGCTCGCGTCACGATCGTGAACGAACTCGATGGGAAATGGAGTCTGTTGTCCAATGGAAAGACGATAGCCGAGGGGACGAGCACGATCGATCCGACGACCAGCCCGAAAACCATCGAGCTCAAAAGCAGCCGTGGTTCGGTCGAAAATGCCCGCGGCACGCACTACCGCGGCATCTACGAGGTGCACGAGACCACCCGCCGGGTTTGCTTCGTGCCGGCAGACAAGCCGGTGCCGGAGTCGTTTGCCGGGGGGCGTGAGACCGGGCAGATTCTCGTGACGTTCGAGCGGGTCGTGTTTGAGTAGGCCGGTCGTTGCGTCATTGTGCCAACAAAAAAACCCCGGCGCTGCGAGGGGACGCATGCCGGGGCACATCGCACCGGCGTATGTGGCCGTCGATGCGAACACACTTCTTACGGGAGCCACGGCGGGATGGTTCGGTGACTGCAGTGCGATGCATGAATCCGCGGCTCGTCCCTCGCCCCGTTGGCGGACCGTGAGCGCCCCGATTGTTCGCCATGGGGCTGTATTTTCGCCACTTTGCGCACGTCGCGCGCGGATGTAGACTATCGGCCGTCGATGATGATTCCGTGCCGGGAAATGCGGTGTTTTGAACGACCGCGGCCCGTTTCGGGCAGCTAGCTCAGTTGGTTAGAGCGCTACGTTCACACGGCGTTTGGCCGAGTCAGCACTGCCTGATTTACACGCACGACACACGCACTAAAACCGCAAAATTACCTGCCGATGGTCGGCAGTGCCCACAAGGGAAGCACAGTCAAACGGGGATTTTATCGGGGCGC
>JBIIOL010000538.1:0-2947 GCA_044336965.1 Pirellulales bacterium
TCTCTATGTGCCTGCGGAGATGCGGTCGCGTGGTTTCGTCTATCACTCCATCGGCAGGGAGGCCGCGGTGTGAGGGGCGTTTGACCGGGGAATTGGCGGCGACTACAGTCCTCAGGTCCAAAAGGGGCCTCTTCACTTGCCGCTTTTCCCGTGGAGCTTGTCCGCACCGTGAAACGTTCGTTTGCTTCTCTCGTCGCCATGGCGGTGGTCGTGCTTTCTGTTGCCGGCTGTGGCACGGCCGCGACCAACCCTGAGGCTGGGCCCACGGGCTGGACCAATCTGTTCTTCGGGTTTTGGTGGCTGTTGGCCGTCGCCGGTTCCTCGCTGGCGCTCTATCAGGCGTGGCAGTTCTTCATTTGGATGGAACGCCAGCCGGCCGGCACTCCCGACATGATCCGGATCGCCGGCTACGTCCAGACCGGCGCCGACGCGTATCTCCAGCAGCAGCGGCGGGTGTTGTACTGGGTGTTTGGCGCGGTCTGCTTGCTCCTGATCTGGATGTCGTTCGGCCTTGGCGTCCAGAGCGGGTGGGTGCCGTTGGCGTTTCTCTCCGGCGGCTTCTTCTCCGGCTTGGCAGGCTGGTGCGGGATGAAGACGGCGACGCTCGCGAGCAACCGCACGGCTGCCGGGGCCGAGCGGTCGCTCAACGAGGGGCTCCAGGTGGCGTTTCGCTCCGGCGCCGTGATGGGGCTCACCGTCGTGGGCCTCGGCCTGCTCGACATCATGCTGTGGTTCTTCATCCTCTATTGGGTCGTGCCGCTCTTCGGTAAGCCGCTCTCGCTGGAGGAGATCACCGTCACGATGCTCTGCTTCGGCATGGGGGCCAGCACGCAGGCGCTGTTCGCCCGCGTGGGCGGCGGCATCTTCACGAAGGCGGCCGACGTGGGCGCCGATCTCGTGGGCAAGGTGGAACACGGCATTCCTGAGGACGATGCGAGGAATCCTGCCACGATCGCTGACAACGTCGGCGACAACGTCGGCGACGTCGCCGGCATGGGTGCCGACCTCTACGAGAGCTACTGCGGCAGTATCCTCGCCACGGCGGCCCTCGGGGTGGCGGCGTTTCCGGGCAACTATTCGATGCAGATGTCGGCCATCTTCCTGCCCATGGCGATCGCCGCAGTGGGCACGCTGCTCTCCATCTGGGGCATCTTCCAGGTTCAGACGCAGGAAGACTCCTCGCAGAAGTCGCTGCTCGCTGCCCTCGCCAAGGGGATCAATTTCTCGACGGCAGCCATCGTGGTCGCATCGTTCGTGGTCACATCCATGATCATGGGCTTCAGCCATCTTGGAATCGCCGTCGCCGTGATCGTGGGCCTCGTGGCCGGCTGGCTGATCGGCAAGTGGACCGAATACTCGACCAGCAACGAATACACGCCGACGAAGGAACTGGCCGATCAGGCCCTCACCGGCCCCGCCACCATCATCATCGGCGGCATCGCCGAGGGCATGCTCAGCACATGGGCACCGGTGCTGATCACCGGTGTCGCCACGCTGCTGGCCTTCGGCTTCGCCAACGGCTTCAGCTTCAAGGATCCCTCTCTCTTCGCGCTCGGTCTCTATGGCGTGGGCATCGCCGCCGTCGGCATGCTCTCCACGCTCGGCATCACACTGGCGACCGACGCCTACGGGCCGATCGCCGACAATGCGGGGGGCAACGCCCAGATGGCCGGCCTGCCGAATATCGTCCGCGAGCGGACCGACGCCCTCGACGCCCTGGGCAACACGACCGCGGCCACCGGCAAGGGCTTCGCGATCGGTTCCGCCGCGCTCACAGCACTCGCGCTGCTGGCCGCCTACGTGGAGGAGGTGCGGATCGGCTTCGACCGCTGGGGTCACGCCGCCGTTTCCTACGACAAGCGGGCCAACGTCCAGAGCGTGACGGTGGCGGGCAAGAACGTCGACCTGAAGCCGGGCGACTGGGTGAAGCTGGCGGGAGGACTTGCGGTCAAGATTGGCGACAATCCCGACGCGAACACCACCTGGATGGTGCTCGACAACCGGGCGATTCCAGACTTCGGCAAGCTGCCTTCGCTGACTCCGGTCGACGGTGCCACGCCCGCCTTCATGGAAGAACTCGAAAAATCCAACCGGATCGTGAGCGCGAAGAAGGCCTACATGGCCGACTACATGCGGTTCTATGACGTGACCCTTATGAACCCGAAGGTGCTCGTGGGCCTGTTCATCGGTGCCATGAGCACGTTCGTGTTCTGTGCCCTGACGATGAAGGCTGTCGGCCGCGCCGCGAAGGGCATGGTGGAGGAGGTTCGTCGGCAGTTCCGCGAGAAGCCGGGCATCATGGCGGGCACCGAGACCCCCGACTATGCCGCGCCGGTCGAGATCAGCACGAAGGCCGCGCAGCGGGAGATGATCCTGCCGTCGGTGCTCGCGCTCGCAGTGCCCGTCGTCACGGGCCTCTTGCTGGGCGTGGGTGGCGTGATGGGCCTGCTCGTGGGCGGCCTCACCACTGGCTTCTGTGTGGCCGTCTTCATGGCCAATGCGGGTGGCGCCTGGGACAATGCCAAGAAGCACATCGAGTCGGGCGTGCACGGCGGCAAGGGCAGCGACGCCCACAAGGCGGCCGTCGTTGGCGACACCGTGGGCGATCCCTTCAAGGACACGAGTGGCCCGAGCCTCAACATTCTCGTCAAGCTCATGAGCATGGTGAGCGTGGTGGTGGCGGGCCTCGTGGTGCGATACAGCCTGGAAGCCCTGGGAATCTTCTGAGCCCGGCGTTGGCTCGCGGAGCACGCAGAAACCATCCAAGCCCGCAGCGCAAGCAAGGGAAATGCGGATGACCGTCAGTGGCGATGCTCCGCATGGGACGGCAGAAGTCTCGTCGCAGTGGCTTTTTCTCCTTCCACGACCTACGGCAGCGCATTCCCCAGAAGGTCGAAAAATCCAAAAGCTCCTCGAGCTTCCGCCGATCCCCGGCTCGTCCAAAACT
>JBIIOL010000539.1:0-2944 GCA_044336965.1 Pirellulales bacterium
CTCGCCACGATGCAGCATCACGTCGTCCTTCGCGTCGAACAGTCCATAGGCCCGCTGCAAATCCGGAAAACCCTTGGTGGCCAGTTCCTTCGTCCAGTCGTTCGCCGTGTTCATGCCCTGGGGTTTCGGGGCAAAGAGTGCGGCAAACTCGACGTTGCCGGTGCCGATTCGCAGGAGCGACGCGTTTTCGCAGGTGCAGCCCCCCTGCATCGACGTGCTCACCATGACGACGGGGAAGGAGAGCTGCACCCGATCGTCGATGGCCGAGAGGATCATGGTCTGCGTGCCGCCACCGCTCGACCCGGTCGCCGCGATGCGGGTGGGATCGACCTCCGGCAGGCTGAGCAGGAAGTCGAGCGACCGGATGGCGTTGAGCGTCTGCAGGCCCATCACGCTCTGCAGGTGTGATTCGGCACGGGCGCTGTAGAGCCCCCACCGCGTTGGCGCGTTCATCTCGGGTCGCTGCTGCTTGAACCCGTGCGCGAGCGCCATCGAGAGCTGCTGTGCATCAGAGTTGCCGAGCATGTCCCACTGCCAGACGACACAGCCCATACGGGCCAGCTGCACACACAGCGATTGGAATCGGCTCCGGCCGCCGCTCTCAAAACGTTCCTCCCCGGCGGCGATCTCCGCGCGGACCTTGTCGGTGGTCTGCTCCGAGAGCCGGGCATCCTTCCAGTGGCCGTGCGCGAAGAGCACGCCGGGCACCCTCCCCTGCGGATTCACCGGGCGGTAGAGGCTGCCGGTGACGAAGAACCCCGGTGCGCTCTCGAAGAACACCTTGGAGACGGTGTAGCCGTCTCGCTCGATCGTGCCGTGAATCACGGGATTGAGCGGCGTCTTCGTGGGCATGGGCCAGAGCCCCTGCGACACGAGCACCCGGCGCCGGACATCCTCCGCACGGGCCAGCCAGGCCTCGCGGGTGGCGGGCGGCTCAAAAGGAAACAATCCGTTGAGGTCTTTCAGTTCGCCGAGCCGGATGTCTTCCGCGAATGAAGTCGTTGCCGGCGGGAATGTCGCGACACAAGCGAGCAGGCATGCCGGCAGCAGCGTCGCCCAGAAAGGCCGTTGTGGGCGGGGCTGTTGCGGCACGGCGATCGTCTCCGAGGGAGTTGGGGAGGCGAGCATGCCCCGCTGCCCCGGCGAGACGACAGTTTCGGCATTGTACCGACGGGCGTCAACGACCGACGACGGCTCGTGCGGGCTCTGGCCCGATTGCAGCGGGTCTGCAGCACGCCCCATAATCGTGGCGATCCAATGAGGATGCCGCATCGACAGAGCCCTTCGACAAACGGGACACACGCTCATGGTCGCCGGTCTTTCACGCCGACGGTTCCTCGAAACAGCGACGGTGGCAGCACTGGCCGCCGAGGCCTTCGCTGCCGAGCCCGCCGCTGGTCCCGCGCCGATCCGGATCGGGCAGATCGGCGTCACGCATGGCCATGCGACGAAGCTCGGCGTCTACCGCCGCTCGCCAGACTACGACGTCGTCGGCGTGGTCGAGTCCGACGCCGAAGCGCGACGGAAGGTCGAGGCGGAGCCCGCGTACGCCGGCCTTCCGTGGATGACGCGGGAACAGCTGCTGGCTATTCCCGGGCTGCAGGCCGTGCTCGTCGAGACCGCCGTGCCCGATCTGCTCGACAACGCCGAGGCCAGCATCGCGGCCGGCAAGCACGTGCACCTCGACAAGCCGGCTGGCACGTCGCTGCCGCAGTACCGGCGGATCCTCGATGCCGCCGCGGAACGAAAGCTCGTCGTCCAGATGGGCTATATGTACCGCTACAACCCGGCCATCGTCATGCTTCGGCAGGCGGTCGCAGAGGGCTGGCTGGGCGAAATCTTCGAGATTCACGCAGTGATGGGCAAGGTGCTCAATCCGGCGAGTCGTCGTGAACTTGTCCGATATCCGGGCGGGATGATGCTCGAACTCGGCTGCCATCTGATCGACCTCGCGGTCGGTGTGCTCGGCAAGCCGGATCGTGTCGAGGGATTTTCACGGCATTCGTCGCCGCAGTCCGACGGACTCGCCGACAACATGCTCGCCGTGCTCGAGTATCCGCGGGCAACGGCAACGATCCGCACTGCTGGGGTCGACGTCGACGGCTTCGCCCGCCGTCAGTTCACGGTCTGCGGCACCGAGGGGACAATCCACATTCAGCCGCTCGACAATCCGGTGGTCCGTCTCACCCTCGCGCAGCCGCGGGGCGGGCAGGCGGCGGGTGTGCAGGAAGTGACGCTGTCCAAGTACACCCGCTACGTCGACGACGCCGCCGACATGGCCGCGGCCATCCGCGGTGAGAAGCCGTTCGCATTTTCTCATGCCCACGACCTCGCCGTGCAGACCGCGGTGCTCGACGCGTGCGGCCTGCCGCTCGATCGCTGACCATCGACGGTTAAGCCGCGGCCCGCACCGCGCGACGTGAGGCGGCCGCCTGCTGGAGCAGCGCGGCTTCCACGCTCTCCGCGAAGTGGCAGCCGAGCCCGGCCAGCCATGTTTCATGCATCGACCGGTTCTTGTGGTAGTTGTTCGGCAGGAGCGTAACCTCGCGGCCGGCATGCAGCCCGGCGATCGCAAAGTGCAGTCGGTCGGTGATGATCCGCCGATACCGCGATGCCAGAGAAAGCGTCTCGGCGGGCGTGTCGCAGAGGGAGGCGGGATCACGGGCGAGTTGGAGCAGGCGGCCTGTACGCTCGTGATCGCGTCGCATCAGGATGCCAAGATCCTGCACCGGCGGGCCGGCGGCGGGCCAGGCCAGCCCCAGCGCGAGATCGGGGGCGAGGATGCCGTCGGACCGCAGGCCGAGACTCGCCTGCTCGCGGACAAACACTTTGGTGAACGGGCGGTCCTCACGGTCGGTGAACGACTGCGGCAGGATGACGACCGGCACACTGAGGCCAAGGGCCCGGGTGCGGATCGCGTGGTTTTCCGCAGATCGCCGGCCCA
>JBIIOL010000540.1:0-2931 GCA_044336965.1 Pirellulales bacterium
GCCGCTTTCGCGGTCAATTGAATGACGCTGTCATGACAACGATCGTACCCTAAATTATCGTCACATGGCGCTCACAATTCCTGCCGCGGTCCCCCGGCGGACTGCCCGTGACCGCTCTAACTAAAAGGATGGCAAGAGTTTATGTGCGATATCGGCGATCCTTCCAGCGGGCTCCATGGCGGCGAAAAGTGCACCCAATGATACGGGGGCGTGCGCGATCGCACAGATCCACGGCAAAACGGCCCTAGGTAGGATAGGAGGTATTCTGCCCTCTATCTCAGAGTTCAGCCCAACGTTCAGCCCAACGTAACAGCCGAGAGTTTTGGCCCAGCGTGTCGATGTCTGTCAGCCCTTTCGCGCCGGTGACGGTGATCATTGTCAATTTCAATGGCGGTGAGCACCTGCTGCGCTGTCTGGCCTGCCTGGCAGCGCAGGACACGCGGCCCGAGCGGATCGTGGTGATCGACAACTGCAGCACCGATGGGTCGGCGGCCGCTGCCCGGGAATGGGTGGCACGGGATGGGCGATTGACGGCCAGCCTGGAGCAGATCGATTCCGCCGTCAACGCCGGGTTTGCGGCGGCCAACAACCGCGCCGTCGAAGCCTGCACGACCGAATTCGTGGCCCTACTCAATCCCGATGCCTTTCCCGATCGGGGCTGGCTCACGGCGCTGGTGGCCGCGGCCCGGCAGCATCCGGAGGCGGCGGCCTTCGGATCATGGCAGCGGCTCGACGGTCGGCCCGGACTGCTCGATGGCGTGGGCGACGTCTATCACATCAGCGGCGTCGCCTGGCGGGACGGCCATGAAAAGACCCGCGGCGACTGCTACGAACCAGACTGCGAGATCTTTTCGGCGTGTGCCGCGGCGGCGCTCTATCGGCGAGAGGCGTTCCTCGAGGTCGGGGGCTTCGACGAGGATTTTTTCTGCTACTTCGAGGACGTCGATCTGGGCTTCCGCCTGCGGTTGGCGGGGTATGCCGCGCGGGCGGTGGCTGCCGCGGCCGTGTCGCACATTGGTTCCACGTCAACGGGTGGTCGCAGGAGCACCTTCGCGGTCTACCACGGCCACCGCAATCTCGTCTGGTGCTTTACGAAGAACATGCCCTTCCCGCTGGTGCTGCTGCTTCTGCCCGGTCATGTCGCGCTGCTGTTGTGCGACCTGGCTTTGTTCACGGCGCGGGGCTACGGAGCTGCGGTCGTGGCGGCCAAGTGGCATGCGATCGTGGGCCTGCCGAAATTCCTGCGCAAGCGTCGGGCCGTGCAGGCAACGCGTCGGGCCAGCTGTGGCGATATCTGGCGTATCATGAACCATCGCTGCTGGCCAAAGAGCCGACGCGTGCCAGCCCGCTGAACTCCGCTTGCGCGTAGCTGGCAGATGGCGTTCAATCACCGCCGTGGAAAGGATCGCTCGGTCGCCTCCCACACGGTGCAACTTGGCGCATGGCTGAGATCACGCCGCGCGGCGCTGATGTCGAAATAGTGGTCGGTCGCCATCTCCTCGGCCAGAAACCTCGTCAGCGGCGGATCCGACGCGAGCTGCAATGTGCGCCACACCGTCTCGGCCACGGTTGCCAGCATCAGGGCCGTGTTGGTGGAGATCCGCCTCCGCACCGGCGGCAGATCGTGGAGGGCCAGCACCCGGCCGATCCATTCCCAGAGTGGAACCGGGTCGCCCTGGCTGATGAAGAACGCCCGCCCGCCGGCAGTCGGACGCTCGTCGAGCGCGGCGGCCGCCAGCAGATGGGCCGACACGCAGTCGTCGATGAACGTCAGGTCGACCAGGTTCGTGCCGTCGCCCACCTGCACGAGCCGGCCGGCACGAGCCCGCTTCAGGATCGTCGGCACGAGATTCGTGTCGCCGGGGCCGAAGATGAGATGAGGCCGCAGCGAGATCGTTCGCAGGGTGGAGCCGTGGGCCGCAAGCACCGCCCGCTCCGCGGCCGCCTTCGTCTCCGGATAAAACGCGCGATACTTCGCCGGATAAGGCTGCGATTCATCGATGCCCCGCAGGTCGTGATCCGCGGCGACGACGCTCGGCGAACTGGTGAAGACGAGTCTACCGACGCCCGCCGCGCGGCAGGCGGCGATCACATTCTCCGTCGCGCCGATATTCCCACGCACAAACGCCTCCCGTGGTCCCCACATCTTCACGTGGGCCGCCGTGTGGAAGACACAGTCGACTCCGGCGAAGATGTCGGCGAGCGCGGATGCGGCATCGTTCGCAGCGAGATCATGGCTCACGGTGCGGATGCCCGCCGCAGCCATTTCCGGATTGGGCCGCCGTCCAAGGGCCGTGACGTCGTGGCCGAGGGCGTGCAGCCGGCGGCAGATCGCACCGCCGACGAAACCGCCTCCGCCGGTGACGACCGCTTTCATGCCTGGCCCGCGGCGAGGGTTGCCGGCCCGTCGACCTCGATGGCCTCCTGCGTGGCGGCCCAGATCGCGAGCCGATCGCGGAAGATCTTGGCGTTGTGCCGGGCGTCGACTGGGAACGAGTGATGGAAGTAAAACCGCCGGATCGGCGCCGTGACCGGATCACTGGCACCGATCGCCCGGAGTTCAGCGGCGAGACGGCGCCGGGCATCCGGTGTGAGCGACCGCGACCGCGGCTCGACGACGAGCGCCGGCTCTCCGTCGACGCCGACCAGGGCCGTGCGGCTCACCTGCGGATGGCGGTTGAAGACGTTCTCCACGGGCACGCTGTGGAACGTGCGGTCGGCCGTGGCCACCACGTGCACCCGCCGGCCGCAGAAGTAGAGCTGACCGTCGCCGTCGAGGTAGCCCATGTCGCCCATGCGATGCCAGACGCGGCCTCCCTCGCTCACCTTGCTCGCTGCGGTCGCCTCAGGTCGAGAGAGATACTCGCGGCTGACGGTGTCGCCACAGACGACGATCTCGCCGATTTCGCGGGTGGGGCAGTCGACGAGCGG
>JBIIOL010000075.1:0-10110 GCA_044336965.1 Pirellulales bacterium
GCTCCCACGCGATCGCCAGTTTCTTGTTCGTCCAGGGCACATCGACCGTCTGTGACTGCAGGTGGAGCCGGCCGTCGCGGACCATCCAGGCGCGCACCGTAAATCCGCCGCGGTGCTCATCGCCAACCTTCATACCGAGTGGCCATTGCGTTCGGCCCGCCTCGGTCCAGAACGTCTTGAGGATCTTTCCAGACTGCGAGATCTCGACAAGCACGCGGCCCTTGCCGTAGCCGGTGCCGACGAGCGCCGAAAATTCGCTGCCCGGCTCGACTGTCTGCGCCTTTGACGTCAGTGCCAAGGCCCGTTTTATTGGATAGTGGTCGGAATCAGCATCGACCACCTCGATGAGCCGTTCCGCCTTCACCGCCGGCACGTCGCCGGCCGCCGGAATCTCGAACACCGCCTTGTAGATGCCGGCCGGCAGAGTGGCTGTGGCCACGACCTTTCCGGTGGCTTTGTCGGTGGAGAGTTGTTCCTTCATGAGGGCCTCACCCAAGGCCCAGGTCTCGGGATCGGCCGGATTCGGCTGCGGCTGTGGTGCCGGGCGAACGACCGCCCTGCCCTGCCCGCGGCGGCCACGGATCGGCCGCGGGCCGGGGCCTGAGCCCGCGTCGAAAAAGCTGCGGCGGCTCACCTCCGCCGGCTGCACGAGCTTCGACACGGTGAGTGTGCCCGCGGCCCCGCGTGGCTGGCCATCGAGCGTGGTCGTGGCGAGCGTGATCGCAACGGCCGCTGGTTTGCCATCAGCGCCGGTCGCCTGCCAGGCCTCGGCCGAGAGCGAGGATTCGGTGTCGGTGTAGCCCGCGTTCACGCTTCGCTCGTCGCTCCGCGTCTCGCCGCTTGCGTCGGTGACGTCGGCCACGACGCGGTAGGTGAAGACCGGCAGCGACTCCTTGGGCACGCTCTTGTCGGGCTTTGCGGCGAAAGCGATCGAAAACGTGCCATTGGCATCCGTCACAGAAGTGCCCCGCGCGATCCGCTGTCCACCGCCATCGAACGGCAGCCACGGGAAGAACCAGCGGCACCAGATCGGAAAGCGCACGGCGCGCTCCACATGCCAGCGGACCTTCGCTCCGGCCACCGACACGCCTGTGTAGGTCGTGGCCGTGCCGGAGAGCGTCACCTCGCCGCCCAGCGGCGGCGATTTTTCAGGCGAGGCCAGCGTCACCAGGAACTTGGGCCGCTTGTATTCCTCGACGCGGACGCCGACTCCGCCTGAGAAGCCATCCGGGCCGGGGGCCTCGGCGAGAATCGACCACTGCCCTGGCAGGGCACCGGTCGCTATCGGAAAGTTCCCATGGAATGATCCGTTGGCGGTCGTCTTGTGCCGTGCCTTCGCCACCTCGCGGCCGTTGGCATCGCGAAAGACGACGTCGATCTCCCGTTGGTCAACGGCCTGGTATGCGGCCGTTGCGATGTTGCTCGCGCAGGCGATTCCCTTGTAGAAGACGATCTGTCCCGGTCGGTGGATGCCGCGGTCGGTGACGAGCACGATCGTGGCCTGGGACTCGGGCTGCACGTTCCGCCAAAAGCTGGTCGCCTCGGTCGCGGCCTCGTGCTGCTTGCCGTCGACGGTCGCCGAGGCCAGCACGACGTATTCCCTGCCCTGCTCCAGCCGCAGTTCATAGCGTCCCTCCTGATTGGTCGTGGCGGTGCCAGCCTCGACGAACCGCTGCGGATGGTTGCCCTGCTGTTCGCGGACGAACAGCTTCACGGTCGCGCCGGTCACCGGTTCGCCCGACTGCATATCGACGACATGGCCGGCGACCTGACCACTCGTCTGTCCACCGGCCGTCGCGTTCCCAAACGCCTGCCGCTGCTGTTCCGCCACGACCGCCAGCCGCGTCACCCACACCAGTGCCACCTGCACCACATTGTCGGCCGCACCGAAGTCGGCCTTGTGGCTGGCGATCACCCAGTAGGGGCCGGGCTCGAGCGACTTGGCATCGAGGGCGGTGCCCACGGGAATGTCTTCGAATCGCTGCCGGTAGTCGTTGGTGCTGGGCAGATCGACTGCCTGCGTTCGCACCACCGGCAGGGCAAGGATCGCCTGCCGGTCGCCATCGTCGATCCAGCCGGCATGTGGCTTGCCGGCCTTGAGTCGGCCCATCCAGTCGGCCTTTGCGATGCGCAGGTGCACCTTCGTGAGATTGCGGTAGCTGACGCGGACACTTGGCCACGGCTCCGCCCACGACCGCTCCGTCTGGATCGAAAGCTCCTTCGACTCGATCTGCGCGATGAGGTTTTTGCACATCGCGCCGCCGGGGCTCTTGGGGTGCGTCTCGGCACCCTTGAGCGCGATGGCCCGCGCCTCGACGAGATCGCCATCGCCGGCGCCGCTGCCGTCTCCCTGTTGAATCAGGCTCGCGAGGTGAAAGCGGGCCAACGATGCCGTCTCGTGGTCGCCAGCCCGTTCGATGAACTGCTCGAGCGCGTCTTGCTTGCGGTCGGCGAGATCGGCGGCGGCACCCTGCGATACCACCGCAGCGCTAGCCCAGAGGATCCGGTCGAGATCGGCGGCCAAGAGGGCCGTTCGGTCGGCGTCGGCACGATGAAACTCAAGCAGACTGCGATAGAGCTTCGCGGCTTCGAGCAGCGGCGAGTCGAGATCGGTGATCACCTTGTCGGCCTCAGGCTGCCAGGCGAGGAACTCGTCGAGCGTGCCGAGCGCGGGGCCGGAGGCATCGAGTTCGAAGGCGTCTTCCGGGGCGACCAGGCCGCGCTCCCCCGACGCCGCAAACTCGAGCGCGTCGCGGACGACCACATCCCAGACTGTCGGCCGGTAGGCATCAGCCAGTTTTCCCTTCGTGATGATCGCCGACCACTCGGCCACCGGCAGGCTCTGCAAGGTTTTTCTTTCGGGACTGTTGGGACCACCGACCGCCACGGCGAACCGCCTGCGTATTTCGCCAACGATGCTCGGCAGGTCCCATTCGGCGATGGTCTTGAGGTCATTCGATGGGGTTCCACCAGCGGTCCGCTGCTGAAACCGCCAGCGGTTCAGCATGAAGAAGCCCCAGGTCCAGTTGGCACGGATCGCCTCCAGCACCCCGCGGGTTTCGGGCGGAGCCTTCTCCATGGCGTTGGCCAGCAGGATCAGTCGCTCTGGATCGTCGCCGGGCCGGTCGCCTGTCTCGGTCAGGATTCGGGTGGCGATCGCCCGGGCCACCTCGCCCCAGGCCCGATCGGCAGCCGCCGCCTGCTCCACACCTCGCAGCGCCTCGAGCGCCGTCTTCGGCTTGCCCTGTTCGATCGCCTTGTCGATGGCCTTCCAGGCGGCCGCCCGTGGGCCGTCTGGAGCATCGTCGCCGCGGGCGTCAGGCATGGTCATGGGGTGGACTCCGAGAAAAAGTGCCGCGAGGGTCAGGAGAACAGCCGCGGCACGGAGTGTGCCCCGCACTCCACGGAAGCACCGAACAATCGTGATGTGCACAGCAAGACCCTCCGGAACACCGAAAGAAAAAGTTCTCCACGAGAGAAGTCTACGGGTCAGGGACCGTTTCGTTACAGTTCGGCTGGTTTCCCCGTGACGTCAGGTTTCGAGGGTGTCCAGGTCGCCACCCTCTGGCCGAGGCTTGACAAGTGGTGTACGTGCGTATACTTGTCGGAAAGCGCCTGCCAGGAGACCTCTCGCATGCCTCACGATCTGCGCGACACCCTTGAGCGTTCGTTCGGCCACACCGCTTTCCGCGCGGGGCAGGAGCAGGTGATCGAGACCCTGCTGGCCGGCCGAAGTGCGCTGGCCCTCTTTCCCACGGGCGCAGGCAAGTCGCTCTGCTATCAGCTCCCCAGCCTGCTCATGGACGGGCTGACGGTCGTGATCTCGCCATTGATCGCCCTGATGAAGGATCAGGTCGAGGTGCTCCAGTCACGGGGCATCGCGGCGGCGCGGCTCGACTCGTCGCTCTCCGCCGCCGAGGCGGCGGCCGTGTATGACAGCATGCGGAGCGGCACACTGAAGCTGCTCTACATTGCGCCCGAGCGGCTCTTGAGCGAGCAGTTCGTCGCGCGGCTGGCGCGGGCCAGAGTTGCGATGATGGCGGTGGATGAGGCCCACTGTATCTCCGAGTGGGGGCATAACTTCCGCCCGGAATACCTGCGGCTGGCGCATGTGGCCAAGGAGCTTGGCATCCGTCCCGTGCTGGCACTGACGGCGACGGCGACGCCCGCGGTCGCGGCCGACATCCGGCGAGCTTTTGATATCGCTGCGGCGGACCATGTGCAGAATTCATTCCTGCGGCCGAATCTCAGCTACCGCATCACCCCCTGCTCGGCCGGCGATCGGCTTGGGGTGCTGACGAGCCGGCTGCTTGAGCGACGGGAGACCGCGATCGTCTACGTGACACTGCAGAAGACCGCCGAAGAGGTGGCGAGCCACCTGAGAAAGAGTGGACTCAAGGCACTCGCCTACCATGCCGGCCTGCCGGACGAGCAGCGTCACGAGGCACAGGATGCCTTCATGGGAGGCCGCGCCGACACGATTGTCGCCACGATCGCGTTCGGCATGGGCATCGACAAGGCCGACATCCGCGGTGTGTATCACTACAACCTGCCCAAGACCCTGGAAAACTACGCCCAGGAAACGGGCCGGGCCGGCCGCGACGGCAGGCCCTCGGTCTGCGAACTGCTGGCCTGCACAGACGACCGGATCGTGCTCGACAACTTCACCTACGGTGACACGCCCACGCCGCAGGCGATCCGACACCTCCTCGACGAGATTCTGTCGCTGGGTGCTTCAGGAACTGCCTCGGGAGCCGGCGAGTTCGACATCTCGCTCTACGATCTTGCGCAGGCCACCGATATCCGTCCGTTGGTCATCGAGACGGTGCTCACTCATCTCGAGCTGGCCGGGGTGTTGCGGCCGTTGGGGTCGTTCTATGCCAGCTATCAGTTTCGGCTGCTCAAATCCGAGTCAGCCGTGCTTGCCGGGCACACTCCCGAACGACAGGCGTTCCTGAAGCGGCTGTTGCATGCGGGCAAGCGTGGCACGAAGTGGACCACGCTGCATCCCGATGAGGCGGCGACCGCGTTGGATGAACCCCGCG
This sequence comes from Pirellulales bacterium, assembly GCA_044336965.1. Classification (GTDB taxonomy): domain Bacteria; phylum Planctomycetota; class Planctomycetia; order Pirellulales; family UBA1268; genus CAMCQY01. The sequence continues at coordinate 5,046 of JBIIOL010000075.1, forward strand.
ACCGCATCCTGAAGGCGCTCAACTGGCTTGCCGACTCGGGGCACATCGAGCTCAAGCCCAGCGGCAGCCGTCAGCGGTACCGGCTCGAAGGCGATCCCAGCACGCGCGATCCGGAGCCGCTCACCCAGTCGATGCAGGAGCTCTTCGCCGTCCGGGAAGCCCGTGACCTGGAGCGGCTGCAGGGGGTGCTCGACTTTGCCGGTCATCGTGGCTGCCTCACCCAGCGGCTCCTGCAGTATTTCGGGGAAGCATCGGGGGACGAGGCAGTCGCCGGCTGTGGCATCTGCACGAGCTGCCACGGGGGCATCTTGGCGACCGCGGAATCAGGCGACGTTGCCCCACGCGAGATTCCGGCATCGGCCGTGCCGTCGATCACGGCAGAGCAGGCCGCGGCAGTCCGCAGCCTGGTCGCCGAGGGCCGGCCGTCGCTCCGCACGCCCCGGCAGTTGGCCCGGTTTCTCTGCGGGCTCACGAGCCCCGCCACCACCCGCGAGCGGCTGGGCAGGCATTCCGCATTCGGCGTGCTCGCCCGCGTGCCCTTTGCGGATGTGCTTGCGGAGGCCGAGACGCTGCTCAAGACGGCTCGGTGATCGCAAAGCCAGCTTCAGCAACGGTTTGCGGCCGGCAGAATCGGCTCAGCGGATCACCGTGGTGGGCTGCGAATGGTGTGCTATATATGATTGAGTTGTTGCACTGCCGGCGGAGCGAAACGCCGACATCCTTGGATTGTCTTGCCGAACGTCGTGACGTTTCCCCGTCGCGGTCTGTCTGCAACCAGGAGATCGTATGAGTCGCTCCGCCCATCGGTTCGCCATTTTTCTGACCGTTGTTGCCCTGGGTCTGCTGCCGACCGGCGCGCCTGTGGCCGCTGACGCACTGTCTTTCAACAAGGACATCCGGTCGATCCTGGTGGAGAACTGCTTCTCCTGTCACGGCGCCGATAGCGCCGGACGCAAGGCAGATCTGCGTCTCGACAAGCGGGATGACGCCGTGGAGTCGGGGGTGATCGTCCCGGGCGACGTCGATTCGAGCGTGATGCTCGACCGGATTTTTTCCGACGACCCCGATGAGGTGATGCCGCCGCCGAGCGCGAAGAAGCCACTGTCGCCTGAGCACAAGGAACTGCTCAAACGGTGGATTGCTGAAGGGGCGGAGTACGAGCCGCACTGGTCGTTCATTCCGCCCACGCGGCCGGAACTGCCCGTGGTGAAAAACGAGGGCTGGGTCAGGAACCCGATCGATCGTTTCATCCTCGCGCGGCTCGAGGCCGAGGGGCTCGCCCCCGCAGCGGAGGCCGATCGCCGCTCGCTGGCCCGCAGGCTGTCGCTCGACCTCACCGGGCTGCCACCGGAACCGGCGATCGTGGAGGCGTTCGTCGCCGACCCGCATCCCGATGCTTATGACCGGCTGGTTGACACGATGCTGTCGAGCCTCGAGTGGGGCGAACACCGCGGCCGCCACTGGCTCGACTACGCCCGCTACGGCGATACCAACGGGATCCATATCGACAACTACCGTGAGATCTGGACCTACCGGCAGTGGGTGGTGAATGCGTTCAACCGCAACATGCCATTCGACCAGTTCACAATCCTGCAACTTGCCGGTGATCTGGTGACCGATCACGGTCGGGCCGCGACGCCGGAGCAGATTCTCGACAATCGGATCGCCAGCGGCTTCAACCGCTGCAACATCACGACCAGCGAAGGGGGCGCGATCGCCGAGGAATACCTCGTCCTCTATGCGCGGGATCGCACCGAGACCACGTCGGCGGTCTGGATGGGGCTGACGACCGGCTGCGCCGTCTGCCACGACCACAAGTTCGATCCACTCTCGCAGAAGGAGTTCTACGAACTCTCGGCGTTCTTCAATAACACCACGCAGGCGGCGATGGATGGCAACGTGCACGACACGCCGCCGATCCTGCCGGTGCCGACTGTGGCCGATCGCAGCAGGGCTTTTGCGATTGAGCAGGAGCTGAAGCTGGCCGCACAGCGGCGGGATGCAAGAAAAGACGAGGCGAAGGAGCCCTTTCGCGCTTGGCTCGCCGCGCTCACGCCTGAGTCGCTGGCCCGCACCGCACCGCAGGAGACGCCGCTGGTGGAGATGCCGCTCGCGGAGGGATCGGGGACTTCGACGCGGATCAAACAGATAGCGAAGGAGATCGACCTGCCGCTCACGCTGCAGAACAAAGCCGCCTGGCAGGCGGGCCCCGGCGGCCGGCCGGCGCTGCTCCTTGACGGCGTCGCGGCTGAACTTTCGAACGCTGGCGATTTCGAGTTCGACCAGCCCTTCACGGCCACGTTCTGGACGATGAGCCGTAAGGACCCGCATTCCGGAGCGTTTATCTGCCGCAGCACGGCCGGCACAAATCGCCGCGGTTGGACGATCATCCACGACGCCGGCAAAGTGACGCTCGAACTCTGCCATGACGGCAGCGACAAGTCGATCCGCGCCACTGCCGACAAGCAACTGCCTTCCGACCGCTGGACGGCAGTGGCGGTAAGCTACGACGGGTCAGGCACTGCCGCCGGCGTGAAGGTGTTGTATGACGGGCAGCCGGTGCCCATGCGCACGACGAAAGACACGCTCGCCAAGGGCACGATCAAGACCGATATGCCGCTATTGGTTGGCGGCCGCACGGGTAGCGAACTGCTTGCCTCGGGTATCGGACTGGCCAACCTGACCATCTGGCCCCGCAGTCTGTCGGTGCCTGAGGTGCAGCGGATTGCGCATCAGCTGGCCCTCGAGGCTCTGCTTCCGCTGCAGCCCGCGGACCGGCCGGCTGACGCTGGCAGCCTCACCACGTGGTGGCTGGGAACATTCGACGAGCCATTCAAGGCTGCGACGGCGGAGATTGCGAAGCTCGATGCAGAGCAGACAGCGATCCGGAAGCGGGGCACCGTGGCCCACGTCATGAACGAGAAAAACGAGATGGCCAAGGCGTATGTCTTGAACCGCGGCGAATACGACAAGCGGACGGACGAGGTGAAGCCCGACACCCCCGAAATCCTGCCGGCGTTCCCGGAGGCGGCGCCGCGGAACCGGCTCGGCCTTGCGCAGTGGCTGTTGCTGCAGGATCATCCGCTCACCTCGCGAGTGACGGTCAACCGTTTCTGGCAAGAGGTGTTTGGCACGGGGCTCGTTCGTTCGAGCGGCGATTTCGGCATCACTGGAGAACTGCCGAGCCATCCGGAGTTGCTCGACTGGCTGGCGGTCGAATTCCGCGAGAGCGGCTGGGACGTGAAGAAACTCTTCAAGCTGATGGTGACGAGCGCCGCCTACCGGCAGGCGGCGACCACCACGCCGGAGAAGCTTACGAAGGATGCTGCCAACCGGCTCCTCTCTCGTGGCCCACGGTTCCGCATGGATGCCGAGATGGTCCGTGACTACGTCCTCGCGGCGAGTGGACTGCTCGTGAAGCAGATCGGCGGTCCGAGTGTGAAGCCCTATCAGCCCGATGGCGTCTGGGAGGCGGTGTCGATGGGCGGCAACACCAACAAGTACAGCCGCGACAAGGGAGAAGGCCTCTACCGCCGCAGTATGTATTGGTTTTGGAAGCGGTCGGCGCCGCCGGCGTCGATGGACATTTTCAATGCTCCGTCTCGGGAGAACTGCTGTGTGAAGCGGGAGCGGACAAACACGCCGCTGCAGGCGCTCGTTACGCTCAATGACCCGCAGTTCGTGGAGGCTGCACGCTTCCTCGCCGATCGGGCGCTGGAACTCGGCGGCGCGACAGACGACGCCAAGATCGAATTCATCGCCGAGCGGCTGCTGGCCCGGCCTCTGTCCGGCGACGAAACGGCCATCGTGCAGAAATCGCTCGTTGAGCTGGTCGAGTGGTACAAGGCCCATCCTGATGACGCAAAACAACTGATCACCGTGGGCGACTCGAAGCCACGGGCCGCCGATCCGGTGCAGCTGGCCAGTTGGACGATGCTGACCAATGAACTGATGAACCTCGACGAGGTCCTCTGCAAATGAACCCACCCCTCCGCTCCCCGCTCGACGAACTGGGGCTGAACCTCACCCGTCGCCGGTTTTTCGAGCAGGGCAGCCACCTGCTCGGCGGCGCCGCGCTGGCGAGCCTGCTCGGCAATAACACGGCTCTCGGCAACGCGTCTTCAGCACCGACGGCTGGAATCGAGCGGGTGGCCGGCGCGGTCGGACCGCATTTTGCGCCCAAGGCGAAGCATGTGATCTATCTGCACATGGTGGGCGGCCCGCCGCAGCAGGATCTCTACGACTACAAGCCGAAGATGGACGACTGGTACGACAAGGACCTGCCCGAGAGCGTCCGCAACGGCCAGCGGCTCACGACGATGACCTCGGGACAGTCGCGGTTTCCAATCGCGCCCTCGAAGTTCAAGTTCGCCCAGCACGGCCAGAGCGGCATGTGGGTCTCGGAGCTGCTGCCGCACACGGCGAAGATGGTTGACGAGATGTGCTTCATCCGGAGCATGCACACCGAGGCGATCAATCACGAACCGGCGATCTGCTATATGCAGACGGGCAACCAGATCGCGGGCCGGCCCTGCCTGGGCTCGTGGGCCAGCTACGGCCTCGGCAGCCTGAACAGCGATCTACCGACATTCGTCGTGCTCGTCGCCCGATCGACCAAGCCGGAGCAGCCGCAGGCGATCGGGGCCCGACTCTGGTCGAGCGGCTATCTGCCGGGTGAGTATGCCGGCGTGAGCTTCCGCTCGGCCGGCGACCCGATCCTCTACATCAACAATCCGCCGGGCGTGGCCTCCGAGGTGCGACGCAAGACGCTCGACGGTCTGCAGTCGCTCAACCAGCGGATGCTCGAACAGATCGGCGACCCAGAGACCCGCACACGGATCGCCCAATACGAGATGGCCTTCCGGATGCAGTCGAGCGTGCCCGATTTGACGAACATCGCCGGCGAGTCGGAGAGCACGCTCGGTCTCTACGGGCCGGATGTAAAGAATCCCGGCTCCTTCGCCAATTCCGTCCTCATGGCCCGGCGGATGGTGGAGCGAGGCGTGCGGTTCGTGCAGATCTATCTGAACCACTGGGATACCCACTCTAACGTGGTCGGCCGGCT
>JBIIOL010000541.1:0-2918 GCA_044336965.1 Pirellulales bacterium
CCTGACCGCAGGGCAGCGGAGGAGGTGGTATGAACCAACTGTGGCTTCTCGTCGCGGTGCCGTTGGCTATCGGCCTCGAGTGGTGTGATGCACACCCGACGGTCGTGTTCTGCGCGTCGCTGACGGCGATCCTCCCGCTCGTCGGCATCATGGGCACCGCCACGGAACGCCTCGCATCCAAGCTTGGGCCCACGATCGGTGGGCTGCTCAGCTCGACGCTGAACAACCTGCCCGAACTGATCATCGGCGGCGTCGCCCTCGCCCACGGCCTTGCTGGAGTTGTGAAGGCATCGCTCACCGGAGCCATTCTGGCCAACCTGCTCGTCAGCCTCGGTCTGGCACTCATTACCGGTGGGATGCGGCACGGCGAGCAGCAATTTGACTCGCGGCGACTGCGGGTCAGCGCGTCGATGCTCATGATCTGCGCGTTCGGCTTCATCGTGCCGGCCGTCTTCAGCCTCGGCACGCCCGACGGCACCCGCGACCTCTCCCTGGAGATGTCGTTCGTGCTCGTGGCGCTGTACGGGATCAACGTAGCCGTAACCCTGTTTTCGAGCGGTGTTGGAACCGGGCTCACGGCCGACGAGGCGTTCGCTGACGAACATCCAGACTCCTCGCTGTGGGCGAACCTCGTGACGCTCCTGGTGGCGGCGGGTTTTCTGGGAGTCATGAGTGAACTGCTCTCGACGGCCCTCGAGCCCACCGCCCGGCAGCTGGGGCTCTCCAACACCTTCAGCGGCCTCGTACTGCTCGGCGGCATCGGCAGCATCGGTGAGATTCTCGCCAGCTGCCACTTCGCCCGGCAGGGGCGGCCGTCGCTCGTGCTCAGCGCGACTGTGGGCTCGTCGATCCAATTGATGCTGCTTGTGGCCCCACTGCTCGTGTTCGCCGGCCAGTTCCTCGGGCAGCCGATGGACCTGGCATTCACCTCGTTCGAGGTCGTGGCGATCGTGCTTGCCACGATGATCACCCGCGAGCTGATCCAGGATGGCAAGGCGAACTGGTTCGAGGGTGTGCTGCTGCTGGCCGTCTACCTGATCCTGGGGATCGGCTTCTTCCACCTGCCGGACTGACGGCCTCGCGTCGTTGACGCTCCCATCGAGCGCGTGAGATGGCTCACCGCACGACCGTCAGCACGGCGTCGAACAGGTCGTGCAAGGCACGGGCAAGACGGGAGTCGGTGCCGAGTTCCTGTCCCAAGCGGACGAGCACCAGCGTCTGGATCATCCCGTTCCAGTTCAGAATTTTCATGTCGCCCTCCATGACGACTTAGGTCTGCCCCGAAATAGACACTGGCCGAATGCTATGGCACGCATCGGCGGCGAGGCAAAGCAGTGAAGCGATCAGCGGGAATCGCCGCGGAACTGCTGCCGGACAGTTTGGTGCCACAGCCAGCTAGTCCAGCCGGCTCAGGATGAGCGACGCATTGTGGCCGCCGAAGCCGAAGTTGTTCGACATGGCGACCCGAATCCGTGCCTCGCGGGCGACCTTGGGCGTGTAGTCGAGATCGCAGTCGGGGTCGGGGGTGTCGAGGTTGATGGTTGGGGCGATCACGCCGTGGTCCATCGACATCGCACACACCACCAGTTCGATGCCACCGCTGGCACCGAGGGTGTGGCCGAGTTGGCTCTTCGTGCTCGAGAGCATAAGCCGCTTTGCGTGGGCTCCGAAGACCTGTTTGACGGCGGCCGTCTCGGCCTTGTCGCCGAGTGGCGTGCTCGTGCCGTGGGCGTTGATGTAGTCGATGGCGTCAGGGGCGAGTCCAGCATCCCGCAGGGCCATCGTCATCGCACGCGCCGCCCCGGCGCCCTCCTCGTCTGGCTGCGTGATGTGACCGGCATCGCCGCTGGCGCCGTAACCCTTGAGCTCCCCGTAGATGCGAGCGCCCCGCCGCCGGGCGTGCTCCAGTTCCTCCAGCACGACGACACCGGCTCCTTCGGCGAGCACGAACCCGTCACGGTTGACATCGAAAGGCCGGCTCGCCTGCTGCGGTGCGTCGGTGCGAAAGGAAAGCGCCCGCATGTTCTGGAAGCCTGCCAGCCCCATCGGCGTGAGCGCGGCCTCGCTGCCACCCGTCAACATCACGTCGGCATCGCCGTACTGAATGGCCCGCAGCGCGCTGCCGATCGAGTTGGCGGCGCTGGCGCAGGCGGTCGCCGCCGCGATGTTGACACCCTTGGCCCCGAACAGCGTCGAGACGTGTCCGCTGGCCGTGTTCAGCAGCAGCTTCGGAATGAAGAAAGGGGAAACCTTGTCGATGCCCTTGGTGTGGAGACGCTCGTGCTGGGCCTCGAACTCGTTGAGCCCGCCGATCCCCGAACCGATCGCCACGCCGCAGCGGTAGGCATCCTCGTTCGCGAACTCCAGCCCCGAGTCGGCGACCGCATCGATCGCTGCGGCGATGGCGAACTGCGCGAACCGGTCGATTCGCCGGAGTTCCTTCGCGTTGGAGATGTTCTCACGCTCGGGATCCCACGGCACCTGGCCGCCGAACTGGACGCGAAAGCCCGATACGTCGAACAGCGTGATCGGCCCCACGCCACTGTCGCCGCGCACCAGCCGATCCCAAAATCCGCCGATCGCTCTGCCCAGAGAAGTGACGACACCCAGGCCCGTTACCACAGCCCGCCGCTTCATGCCCGAACCTGTCATGATTGTCCGCCCGAAAATTCAAATTACAGAGGGCCCGAAATTACAGAGAGCCCGGGTGAACCATGTTGCGGGTTCACCCGGGCGAGTGGTGTGTTTTTCACGGCACCATCCCATGGCAGGGGAGTCGTCGCGAGCCCTGCCTGCGATGGTGGACGACTACTTGCCGGCAGCGGGCTTCGGCTTCTCCTGCTTGGGCTTCTTGTTCTTCTTGTCGTTCTTCTGGGAGTTGTTGCCTTTACCCATGGCTGATTTCCTCACGGTTTGGG
>JBIIOL010000542.1:0-2917 GCA_044336965.1 Pirellulales bacterium
CCTGGCGAAATCGGCCATGGCGATTTCCGAGGGACTCGTCGAGGTGCTGCCCTTACGGCTGACCGCGTCGAGCGGCACGACCCGCTCGATCGTGTCGGGGAACACCGCCTTCACGTCGCCCACGTGCAAGGTGCCGTCACGGCAGGTGATGGTGAGCGTGCCGGCGGCCGCGTCGGCCCGCAGCGATGCCTCGGCGGCCGACACCGTCACGGGGGGGCTCGAACCGCCTGGCTGGAACGACAGCGTGGGACGGATGAGCCGTCTGCCATCGACCCCCTTGACGTTGATCGAGAGCTGCGACGTGCTGTACGAACGCTGCTGCCGCAGGCGACCGTAGATGATGTCCTCGACGCTGCTGACGACCACCCGCCGCACGCCGTCGCGGCCCCACGACACGGCGATGTCATTGAGCCATACCGACACGAGGCTCACCACGACGGCGAGCGCCACTGCGGGCCAGATCACCGCCATCGGCGTGATGCCGGCGGCCTTGAGCGCGGTGATCTCGTTCGAGGCGGACATCCTGCCAAACACGCTCGCCACGGCAAACAGCATCGTGCCCGGCACGGCGAAACGCATCGCCTCCGGCAGCACGTAGGGGACGAGCGCGAGAATTTGCATCATGCCCAGCCCCTGCTGCTGTGCCTCCTTGACCAGCCCCACGACGAGCATGAAGAGCGTGAGGGCGGAGAGGGCCACGAGAAAGACCTGCAGCAACTCGCTCAGCACGTAGCGGGTGATGATCTTCATGGAGAATCGGGCAGAGGGAAGTCAGGCTTGGCCGGGCGGAGTGTGATGGGCGGGAGCGCGGGGCTTCGGGGTGATGTTCGTGTCGTTGCCCCGCGCCGCCTCGACGGCCTGGGCGAAAATGGCGATGGCTTCTGTCGCTGCCGCCGTCGCCTCGTGGAATGACCCGGCCGCGGCGTGCTGCCGCGCCCGCGCCACGATGGCAATCGTGCGGTCGCGATCCGCGGCCGGCAGTTCCTCTGCGGACCGCTCGACGCTCGTCACGATTCCCTCCACCAACCGCTCCGTCGGGGTGCAGTCGTAGCGGCGATAGGGGCCCTTGCCGAGAAAGTCGCCGGTGTGGAGCGTGCGCCCGCCTCGCAACACGGCCGGCGAGAGGAAGCCCTGCACGGCCAGAAGGAGCGAGGCGACCGACGCCAGCACCGCGCCGATGCTGCCAAAGAGGAACACCACACGCAGCAGTTCCGAGTCGCGGCAGAGTTCCTTCGTGAGCGCCATGGGATTGAACATCAGGGCAGCCAGCAGGGAGGCGGCTGCGAATCCCAGTGCGATCCAGGCACGGTTGGCCTTGCGCTGGGTCGTCGTGCCCTGCGCTGTCAGCGGCCACGGTTCGTCCTTGCGAGACGGTTTCGAGGCTTCCTCCTCGCCGGCCCGGGCGGCGACCACGGTGACGTTGTCGGGTGCGCCCCGAACCAGCGCCAGGCCGATCAGCGCCGGCACGGCCGCCTGCGGCTCCAATTCCGCAGTGAGGAGTCCGATCTCCTCATCGGTCACCTGGCCCGAGAGGCCGTCGCTGCAGAGGAGGAAGACGTCGCCAGCCATCACCGGAAACGGCCCCTCCAGATCGACATCGACGTGGGGGTGCGGGCCCATCGATCGCGTGATGATGTTCTTCGGAGCGGCGTCGGCTGCCTGTTCACGCGACATGCCTCCGGCCGTCTCCAATTCCCAGACGAGGGAATGGTCGCGTGAGAGTTGTTCGATCGTGCGGCCCCGGATTCGGTAGCAGCGGCTGTCGCCGATATGGCCGATGATCGCCCCCCGCGGGAGGAGCACGAGCGTGGTACAGGTCGTCCCCATGCCCTTGAACTCGTGGCCACTTTCGCCTTTTGCGTTGATCTCCCCGTTGGCCCTTTCGAGGCTCATTCGCAGGGCGAGCGGAGGGGAATACTCGGAGCGGTGCTCGTAGATCTTCGGCACGCGGTCGGCCGCAATCTCGCTGGCCAACTCGCCCGCCGCGTGGGCTCCCATGCCATCGGCCACCATGAACAACCAGCCCCGCGTACGGAACTGCTGGGGGGTCGCTGGCAGCACGGCCTTGTTGTCTTGGTTGCTCGCGCGACGACGACCGATGTCGGTGCGGTCGCAATAGACCAGGCTTGTGACTTTTCCCACGTGTCGACATGCCTCGGGCGGGTGGCGGAAAAGAGCGGATTCTAGCCGGACGGCGCGGCTCAGGCGAGACATGATTGGCCGGGCAGGATACGCAAAGACAGGCTGGTCTGGCGGCCGGTGGGTGGGAATCCTATGGTTTCACCCGCTGATTTCCGGCCGCCAAGGATTCCTTTTATGAATGCCAGAACTCGTTTGTCAGCTGGGCTTTCAGCCGGTATCTGGGGTTGCGTGCTGGCCGTCTGCGCGTTGGCGACCGCACCCGGCTGTGTGCAGCGGCGGATGACGATCCGCAGCAATCCGCCGGGGGCGCTCGTCTACGTCGACGATTACCAGATCGGCACGACGCCCGTGTCGACCGACTTCATCTATTACGGCACGCGAAAGATCCGGCTCGTCAAGGATGGATACGAAACACTGACGGTGAGGCAGCCGTTCCCGATTCCGTGGTACGAGATCTTTCCGCTCGACTTCGTCACGGAAAACCTCTGGCCGTGGGAGATCCGCGACGAGCGGGTCGTCGACCTCGCCATGACGACCACGGCATCGATCCCGCCGGAGTTGGTCGTCGCCCGGGCCGAGCAGGCCCGGCTGTCTGCGGGCAGTCTGCCTGCCCCGCCGCCGGTTCCTGTCGTGCAGCAGCCGATGGTGGCCCAGCCGATTCCCACGCCGCTGCCGCAATCGCTTCCCGCACCGCAGCCGCTGCCGCCACCGGGCGGTGGACTCGTGCTGCCGCCTCCGTCGCCATCGCCGATGCAGGGATTGCAGGCCCCACGGC
>JBIIOL010000543.1:0-2911 GCA_044336965.1 Pirellulales bacterium
CGACAAGCTGCCCGACACCAGTCATGCCAGGCTTGATCTTTTCAGGATCGGGTTCAATCACGCCGTAGGTCTCGTGATCGCCGGGGGATTTGCTCACCACGTCGAGCATCTTGAGATCGACGAGCGACGTGGCGGCCGCGGCGAGCTGCTCCTTGGCATCGGCGGGATAGTTCTGGTGGGCAGGCAGCACCCACACGCCCCCCGACTGCAGCACCTTGAATGGATGCAGCGTGGAGAGTTCGTCGTCGTACGACACGATCTCCAGGCTGGCCGCCTTCGACGCATCGGACAGTTCCGGGAACAGCACACGCTGCTCCTCTGGCTCGACCTTGGAACTTTTGAACCTCGGCTGCACGGCCGCGCCGAGCAGGAGCATGCCCAGCCCACCGAGCAGAAATATCCCGGTGCGGATCAGCACGGTCGACGACGTCGTCGATTCGTACAGGTCCGGATGCCGAAACCTTTTCTCATGTCCATCGTCGTGAGTCATGCGGTCGGTCCTGCCTGTCGTGTCCATCGTGTTCACCTGTCTTCCAGCCGATTGAACGCACCCGATTCACCACACCCCGCTGCATCCCGCCATCGCGGGACCGCGCCGGCGGAAACGATCACCGCAGCCGCGTCTTCGCGACGCCCTCTCGCTCCATCGCCCGGCGACGGAAGTAGACGAAGAAAGCCACCACCAGCGGCGGGATCGGCGGCAGCAGCACGGCCAGCCACTTCTGCCGGTCCTGCTCCTTGCGGATCTTCGCGTCCAGCTGACGCTCGACCGTCTCCACCTCGGTGTCTCGCTTTCGCTTGAGCTGCTCGATCTTGGTGTCGAGACGCCGCTGCGCGAGCCGCTGCCGGCTGGCGAGCTGCTGCACGGCCTGCATCGCGGCCTGCGGATCGGCGTCACCCGCGGCCTCCATCTCCTTGATCTTCTTCTCAAACTCACCCACCTCCGCCTGCATCGAGTCGTTGGCGCCGCGCTCGGCCTCATCGAACTCGGCGATGAACTTCTGCCGCTCAAGGTCGGCCTTCTCGCGGGCGCTGGCCACAGTGTCTTCGATCCGCTCGAGCGTGCGGTGCTTCGGCTTGCGTTTGCGGATCTCGAGGAACCGGTCGTCGCCCGCCAGGGAGTCGAGGATGTTGAGCACGAACGTGACGTTGTCGAAGTTGAGCCCAAACACCTCGTCAGGCCGGTTACGGAGGCCGAAGATTCGGCCGTCCATCAGGTCGATATCGGCGACGACGACGGCGCGGATCGGCTTCGAAGCTCCGTCGCTCTTGCCGGCCTGCGGACCACCCTCGGCGGCGTCGGCCGCCGCCTGCCTCTCGATGGCCACGGCCAGCACCATCGACTGCTTCGCCTGCTTCTCGAACAGTTGCAACTGCCGCATGTCACCGCGGTTGCCCATCACCTGCTCGACCTCGATCGTCCCGGTGCGGAGGCCCGTCTGGGCCAGCGGGGTCCAGGTCACGTCGGCCTTGTCGTCCTTGACGACGGCCCCCGGAAATGGAAACAGCACCTCCTGGAGGCCCGCGGTGATCGGCTGGCGGGCATTGAAGCCTGGCTGCTTGCCGGATGCGTCGACGGCGAGGTCGGCGTCGATGAAGACGAACTCGTCCGGCAGTTCAAGCTTGGGATGCGGGTTGTAATCCTGGCAGACGATGAGCGGATCGGAACCAGTCTGCCCCATCGCGGGCCGGCCGCCCCGCGCCATCAGCTTCAGGCCGAGCGTCTGCCAGAGTTGGCCGATGTCGCCCTTGGGCTGCTGCTGCGGCTGAAACATCGCCATCGGGCCACCCGGCCCGCGACGTGGCTGCGCCGTGCCCGGCACGCCCTGCATCAGCACAGGCAGCGGATCCTCGAACACCGCGACCGGCTGGCCCATGCGGACGGCGGCCACGAAGTGGTTCATCTGTTCCGGCCCCAACGACGACGGCTGCACGGCGAGCAGCACGTCGTAGCGGTCGGTGATCGGCGCCGACGCATCGACCTGCACCACGTCGTATTGCTTCTCGAGTTCCTCGAGCACCGGCTGCCGTGGCCGTTGTTGCCCGGTGGCCATGTCGAAGCCGCCAAAGAGATCGGCGTCGGTCGTGAGCACCCCCAGCCGCTTTCGCTTCTGTTGGGCGGCGGTGGAGATCGAGCGGATCAGCTCGTATTCCACCGGCGTCCCCTTGTCGAAGAACGGCACCACCACCTTCTCAAGCCCACTCGTGAAGGCACACCCCAGGAAGATGCTTTCGTCACGGTAAGCCCCACGCACCCGCGACAGCACGCTCACCGGCTCGATGCCGAACTGCTGCGCCGCGAGCGCCGCAGCCTCGGTCTTTGGATCGGTGGAGATCACCTCGACGTTGACCTTACCGCGACCGAGTTGCTGGAACTGCCGCAGCATGTTGAGCAGGTTGAGCCGCGTCTGCGTGTAGTCCTCGGGCACCGTGGGGCTGACGTAGGCCTTGATGTCGATCGGACGGGTCGTGTCGAGCTCGCGGAGCAGCCGCCGGGTGTCGGGGGAGAGTGAGCTGATGCGTTCTTCCGAGAGATCGGCCCGTACATCCATGCCGCGGAAGAGGAGCACGGCCCCGACGGCCGCGGCCGCCAGACCGAGCGTGCGGGCGATGAAGTGCACGCCCATCTTCGCGCCGTCCCGCCGGCTGGCCCAATGCCGACGGCCGATGAGCACCATCGCGATGTAGAGGCAGACCGCCACGATGCCGAGGAAGTAGGCGATGCCCGACAGGCTGACGATGCCGCGGCCGAAGTCGGTGAACTGCTCGGCGAGGCTGCACGGTCGCACCCACTTGGCGAGCCCCGGCGACATCACCGACCCCGCCTGGTCGGCCACGACCAAGGGCGCGTTGAACGCCAGCCCGAGGATGAAGGCCACCGTGAGGTTGTTGGTGAGGAAGCTGGCCACCA
>JBIIOL010000544.1:0-2906 GCA_044336965.1 Pirellulales bacterium
TGGCAGGATCCGTGCTCTCAGCGAGCACGAGTTCGGCCCTGAAACCGTCGGCCAGTTGGAACTTCCCGGCCTCTTCGGCGGGCGAGCCCGGCCCCGCTTGTGCCGCATGGTCGGCCTGCTGTCCGGCGGCGGCCGGCGTGGCAGGGAGGCTGTCGATCGCCACATCCTTCACCTCGACAAGCGCCTTGCCGCCGCCATGCACCTGGATGCCAATCCGGCCGGAGAGGGGAATCGCGGCATCGGACTCGACGTAGTCGAGCGCCGCGACGCCGTTGATCCACGAGCGGATCGCAGGCCCTTCCGCACGGATCCGATACTCGTTCCAGTCATCCTCCTTGATCGCGGCGGCGAGCGCCTGCGCGTCCTTCGGCTCGCCGATCACCGTGTTGCGGCGGGATTCATCGTAGAGTTTGCCCCACCAGCCGGGGCCGGCGTCAACCTGGTACCCCCGCATCTCATGCGAGTCTTGCACCCGGACGCTGCGGATCTGGATGCCGGAGTTGATGAAGCCTCCTGCTCCTCGGACACGAATCTTGAACACGAGATCGAAGTTATCGAATGACTCGGTCGTGGCCAGGAACGTGTTGTGGGGCACATCTTCCTCGAGTGACCCGCCGACGATCACGCCGTCGCCTGTCTTCCACCACTTCTCCTCGCCGACGCGCACGTCCCAGCCGGCGAGCGATGCACCATCAAAAAGTGGGCGCCGCTCGGCCGCTTCAACACAGCTGACGGCCGCGGCAGCAAGAAACAGGAATGCGATGCGCATGGACAACGTCTCCTGATCAGCCAGGCATGTTGAAGTCGAACACGATCACCCGGGCGAGACACGGCACGACGATCTCCTTGACTCGCTCGTGCTCGGGATGGGGTAGATATTCGTCGCGGGCCTGCGGGCTCTCGAACGTCATGATGAAGCCGTGCGTGAAGCTGTCGTTCAGCCCCTCGTCGCTGTCATAGGGGCCATGGTGAAAACCCAAGAGCCCTGGAATCTTCCCGACCATCCCGGCCATCTCGCGAAAACAGGTGCCAATCTGCTCGGAAGTGATCTCGGGTTTGAACTCAAAGACTCCGTAATGCTTCACCTGCGGCATGTCGATGCTCCTGGGGAAATGTGTTTCATGTTGGCGAGCAGGGCCTCCACGCAGGCTTGGGCGAAGGCTGGGGCGTTGATCTCGCAATCGAGTTCCATGCAGGTCACGCCGGGTCGCAGGCTACCCTCGATCGCACCGAACAGCGACGCATCGGCCGCGGGCGCGTGAAACGGCCCGCCCGGGGCGCTGATCACGCTGATGCCTCGACGAGGCAGGAGTACGGTCACGGGCCCGCGGGACGCGTTCACCTTCTCGGCCATGAGCCGGCCAAGCGTGGCGCATTCGTCGGGCGTCGTCCGCATGAGCGTCACCTGCGGGTTGTGGATGTAGAAGGTGCGACCGGAGAACTTCTCCGGCACGGTGTGCCGCGCACCGAAGTTCACCATGTCGAGGCATCCCGGAGCGACGACTGCAGGCACGCCGTGCAGGGCTGCGGCATCGAGTCGCTCGGGGCCCGCCGAGAGCACCCCGCCGACCAATTCGTCCGCCAATTCCGTCGTGGTGATATCGAGGACACCGGCGACGAGTCCGCTCGCAATGAGCGACTCCATCGCCCGTCCGCCGGTTCCCGTCGCGTGAAACACCAGCACTTCGTAGCCCGCCGCCTCGAGCAGCGGGATCGCCGCATCGATACACTTGGTCGTGTTGCCGAACATGCTTGCCACGACGAGCGGTTTTTCATCGCCACTCGCCACGTCGGCCTCGACCATGCCGCAGATCGCCCCGGCAGCCCTGGCAAGGATCACCCGCGAAATCCGGTTGAGTCCCTGGACGTCAACGACCGCGGGCATCATGACGATGTCGCTCGTGCCCACGTAGGCCGCGGTGTTGCCGCTGGCGAGGGTGGAGACGATGAGCTTTGGAAACCCGATCGGCAGCGGCCGCATGGCCGCGGATGCGATCGCCGTGCCACCACCACCCCCGAGCGAGATCACGCCCTGGATGCGGCCATCTGCCACCATCCGCCCGAGCAGTCGCGGGGCCGCCCCGGCCATCGCCGACACGCACTCTCCCCGGTCACCGCGGGCGACCAGCCCCGTCAGATCGATGTCTCCCGCGGCCGCCACCTCCGCACGGGTGATGTCCGCCGGCACGACCGACTCGCTGCCCGTGCCCACGTCGATCAGCAGCACGGCATGGCCGCGGGCGCGGATTCGCTCCGCCACGAATGCATGTTCACGGCCCTTCGTGTCGAGCGTGCCAATGACGGCGATCGTCGCCATGAGTTCGTTCCACGCGGGTCACGGCCGGCGGCCGAGCGGGATGTTCTTGAACTGCCGGGTAAGTTCGGGCAGCGATTGCTCGAAAGCCAGCCGCTCGAGGCTCGACGCACCGACAAACCCGACCACATCGGTATGCTCGTTCACGTAGGCGGCGTCGGTCGGCGTGCAGATCGGCCCCCCATGGGACAGGCAGATCACGTCGGCGCGCTCATCGATCGCCGCCCGTGTGATGCCCTGCACACGGGTCGCAGCCTCCTCGAGCGTGCAGGCAGCGTTCGTCACGCCGATCGATCCGCCGACGGTCGTGCCCACGTGGGCGATGATCACATCGGCACCGGCCTGCGCCATCGCCCTGGCCTCCTCAGCATTGGCAACGTAGACGATCGTGAAGAGGTCCATGCGCCGGGCAAGGGCAATCATGTCAACCTCCTTCCGGAAGCTCATTCCGGTTTCCTCGAGGATTTGCCGGAACTGACCATCCACGATGCAGTGGGTGGGGAAGTTGTTCACACCGGAGAAGCCCATCTCCTTGACGCGGCCGAGCCAGTGCCACATCCGCCGCCTGGGGTCGGAGGCATGCACGCCGCAG
>JBIIOL010000623.1:0-2906 GCA_044336965.1 Pirellulales bacterium
GTCCATCTTGGCGGCGAGAAGCCCGATCATCTTGCGGAGGCGCGGCGGGAAAAAATCGACAAGCTCGGCCTCCAACGCTTTGACGCCCGCGTCGAGAGCATCGCCCCGCAGCCCTTCGAGAAACGACTCCTTGTCGAGCCCCTTCTCCGCGACCTGCTTCACTAGGATGGCGTAGAGCACTTCGCCGATCTTGGCGTACTGGGTGCGGAGCACCTGGAACGTCTGCGAGATCGAGGCGGCGTCGACCAGGTCAAACGGCACCGTCCGCCTGGTGCCGTCCTCATCGGTCACGTCGACCGACACCATGTCCTTGACGCGTAGCGCCGACGCCACGGTCAACGCCAGACGCCACGGGCGACCTTCGTCATCTTTGAACTCACGCATTGGCTACCTCAGTCCTGTGCGGGTCATCTTGCACTCAACAGAGAACGTAGCGACCCCGTCAACGGAAAAGGTTTCCGAGATGCCTGTCACGACCGCCGGGAACGACCAACCGCCAGAGCCACCCGACACAGTGATCGTCGATCCGTTTTCAAGCAGATCGAAGTTGATGTCGCTGGCGTCGTTCAGTTCGACCGAAACGGTCGCGTCGTAGCCGGTGTTGTAAACCTCGACCAGACGCGACCCGAACGCCTCAACGTCGATCGTGCGGGCCGTCTCCGTAAGGGTGACGCTCCGCGCGCTGGCGATGTTGCCGCCCAAAGAGATCGAGCAGTCCTTCCCCAGCGTGATCGCCACGGGTCAGGTTCCGCCCCTGACCGTGATCGTAAACGTCACGGCACCGTCGACGCTGATGTTCTCGGTGACGCTGGTCACGGTGGCCCCGTTGTCGGCGTTGGCGTCCAGCAGGTCCGTCATCGCCGTGCCTGGGTCGTGGCACTCGATCTCCCAGGTCACGGCCTTGAAGCCAGCCCGCGAGACCCGGTAGCCGGCCGAAGTGTTGGAGCGGTTGGAGATGTCGACCGCCTCCGACTCGACGGTCTTGGTGACGCTGATGATGTTGCCGCCGTAAGGCGCGGAAAGCGATCCGCTGCGGCCGAGGGTGACTGCCATGTGTATTGGCTCCTAGTGATCAGGTGGCTGGGGCGCGGGTGCCGGAAACGGTGTAGGTGATGATGCCGTCGATGGGCTCGGCCTGGGCGACGCTCGTCACGATGTACGCGGCATTGCCGGTCTCGGTGCCGCCGATGGTGATCGTGTCGCCAGCCGCACAGCCGGGGGTGTCGATGCACTCAATCTCGATGGTCTGCTCGGCCAGACCCTTAGAGAATCGACGATGCGTCAGCCCGCCGAGCGTGGTGGTGTCGATTTCGCTGGCAGACGACGAGACGGTGCAACTGCGAGCCCCGGTGATGCCGGTGAGCGTCACGTCTTTGCCGAGGACGATGGTGAACGAGCCGGACATTTCTGCCCTCCTATGTGTGCGTAGTCGCCTGCGTGCGGCGATACGCTCAAACTAGGAGCGGCTGGGCGGCGACCGTAGGGGGTCTACCCTGCCCGGCGCAGCATATTGCGAAACTTCACGTTCGCCTTGGCGACCGCCTTCTGTACCCCGGCTGCCCCCTGCATGAACGGGCGGGCTGGGTAGCGGGCGGCCTTCGTGATGGTCGTCCGCTCCCAGTTGCGGCTGAACCTAGGCCGCTTGTTGGCCCACATCAGAGCGCCGTATTCGTACTGATTCTTTTGCGGCCCGAGGCTCACGCCCTTGGTAAACCGCCCCTTGGAATCACGCCCGGCCCCGCTGCTCCCGGCAGATCGCCGCAGGTAGGCGTTCCGCGCCGCCCCAACGCCGATTCGGTAGGCGGTCAACTGGAGCGTGCCGCCGAACTCGTGGAGCCGGGCCAGCCACGGCGTGCGCTGGGTGCCGATCACGACGGTAGGCATCCCGAACATTCCCCGATTCATCGTGTCGACAACGCTGTAGTAGAGCCACCGCTTCGGAGCCCACGACTTCGCTGGCTTCCCAGGCGGACGAGGCTTGCCGCTCGATAACATGGTCAGGTCGCGGTAGAGACCGCCGTGGAACTCGACGACGGACCCGGAGCCGACAGCCTTGTTTCCGGCCTTGGTCTGTTTGGGGGCCGCACTGCCGATGCCCTTCTTTGCCGCCTGCTTCACGGCGTACCCGGCGTTGTAGAGCGACCGATAGGTCATATCGTCGACCATGCGGCGAATCTTCGGACGGTCAAAGAAGTTGCCGCGAACCTTCACGCGGAAGGCGAGCTCTCCCCGACTGCCAGCCGACAACTCACGGCGATTGCCGCCGATCATGCCGGGGCGGATAAACGCTCGGCTCGCCCTAGCCATGCGTCACCCCACCGGGAGATTGTCGCTCTCAAGCACCCGGTAGGTAGCCGTGATGACTGCCCGCCAGACGTTGCGGTCGTTGAGAGCGTCGTCTGGGTTGATTTCGATATTCGAGCTCTCGGGGCTCGTGACGCCACCGGGCCAGTCGTCCGCGTCGACCCACTGATGCGCCCGGATCTGGAGCAGCACCTCGCCGGCCAGGTCGATCATCTGGTCGACCTCTTGGTCGGTCGAGACGTGGCGGCCGATGAAGATGTGGGCCGTGTAGTCGATCTGGCTCTGCTGGCGACCGATGCGTTGCACGTCGGCGTTGCCCGGCGTGACGTAAATCACGGGGTTCGCCATGCCCTCGATGTCGACCGTGACCCAGTTCTTTCGCTCGATCGTGATTGGCGAAAGTTCCCACGACACGGTATTGAGGCTGGCCGCAAGAGCGTCGGCAATTTCGCGAAGGTAGGACGGCATTGGCCTGCTCGGGAACCGTTGGGGGATTCCCTAGCAGAATGGCACGGCCGGCGGTCGCGAGTGAGGGGGTGGCGGGCGTCTCTCGCCGCTGTAGCGCACTTGGCGGCTCGGGCAGCGGCATCCAGTGATCCACG
>JBIIOL010000545.1:0-2902 GCA_044336965.1 Pirellulales bacterium
GGCGTTTCCTGTCGTGCTCCTCCGCTCGGAGATTCCCGTGTCGTTCGGGATCGATCCCAAGGAGGACTTTCATGCGTCGCTCTATGCGGTGATCGAGAAGAAATATCGGATCCCGATCGAGTGGGCCGAGCAGAAGATCTGGGCCGGGAAGGCCACGGCTGAAGAGGCAAAGCTGCTGCGGATCAAGGCGGGCGACACCATCCTTGGCATGGAGCGAATCACCTACACCCACGGCGACAAGCCCCTCGAATACGTGCGAGCGATCTACCGTCCCGAGCACTACACGTTCTCGATGCGGCTGAAGAGGTAGGCGGCAATGAGGCACTTGCAGCTTTGTCCGTACAAAGCTAGCATGCCCTCGAAGGCGTGCGTTCAGGGTTCGGTAGGTACGCCTGCTGGAGGCACTTGCGCATGCGTCGGTTGCGGCTCGCACTCATCGGCACCGGTCGGGCCGGTCTGATCCACGGGGCAAACATCGCCAGGCGGATCGGTCGGGCGGAGCTCGTCACCCTCTGCGATACGAGCCCCGCGAACCTGTCGGCGGCCGCCCGCGAACTCGGCGTCGCGACCTGCCATGCCGATTATCGAGCGGTCTGCGGCGATCCCGCCGTCGATGCGGTCGTCATCGTGACCCCCACGTTCCTTCACTGCGAGATCGCCTGCGCGGCGGCTGCGGCTGGAAAGCACGTGTTTCTCGAGAAGCCGATGGCACTTTCGGTGGCAGAGTGCACGGCCATTGAGCGCGCCTGTCGTGATGCCGGCGTCAAGCTCCAGATCGGTTTCATGCGACGGTTCGACGAGGGTTTTGCAAAGGCCAAGGCCGTGCTCGACTCGGGAGACCTTGGCCGCGTGATGATCATCAAAAGCACAGGCCGCGGTCCCGGCGGCCCCGGGCCCTGGATGTGGGACCTCGCCAAGAGCAATGGCATCGTTGCCGAGGTCAACAGCCACGACCTCGACTCCATCCACTGGTTCACCGGCGCCCGCGTGCGGCACGTCTATGCCGAGGCCCACAACTTCAAGATGCCCGAGGCCCGCGAGCGGTTTCCCGACTTTTATGACAACGTCGTGGCGACCCTCCGGCTCGACGACGACACGATCGCGGTCGTCGACGGCACCTGCCCGGCCCACTACGGCTACGACGCCCGCGTCGAGATTCTCTGCGAAAAGGGGGTGCTCTTCGTGGGCAGCGCCCGCAGGCACGGCTGCGAGTGGATCACGGTCGAATCGGGACTGCACGGCGAGGCAGTGGCCAGTTGGCGGACGCTCTTCCGCGATGCCTACCTGGCCGAGATGGAGAGTTTTGTCGCTTCGGTGCTCGACGACCAGCCCACGAAGGTCACCGGCGTTGACGGCCGCTGGGCGGTCGAGGCGGTCGTGGCGATCAACGAGAGCCTGCGGACCGGTATGCCCGTGCCCTTCGTCACGGCGGAGGTGAAGGCATGATCGCGGCCCGCTACACGCAGGGGGGCGGCTTTGCCGTCGCCGACGCTGTCGAGCCGGTCGCCGAAAAGGGTGGCCTCGTCATCGAGGTCGAGGCGGCCAGCATCTGCGGCACTGATCTGAAGATTCTCAAGCACGGCCACCGGAAGCTCCGCGACGGCCAGACGATCACGCTTGGCCACGAGTTCGTGGGCACGATCCGTGAGACAGGAAGCGGCACGCAAGGATTTCGCGTCGGCGAGCGGGTGGGCGTGGCCCCGAACATCGGCTGCGGCCACTGCGAAATGTGCCTGCAGGCCCTGGGCAACATGTGCCCCGCCTATTCGGCTTTCGGCATCGACCGCGACGGAGCCCATGCGCCGTTGGTCGCGATCCCGGCGGCGGCGGTTGACCAGTCGCTCGTGATTCCTTTGCCCGACGGCATCGACGCGAAGGCGGCCACGCTCGCCGAACCGCTCTCCTGCGTCGTGGCGGCGCAGCGGGCGACGCGGATCGAGCATGGCGACACGGTCGTGATCTATGGCGCCGGCCCGATGGGTCTCCTGCACGTGATGCTTGCCAAAGCCGGCGGTGCCGGTCGAATCGTCGTGGCCGACAGGAACGACGACCGGTTGGCGATCGCCCTCGAGCTGGGCGCCGCCGACACCGTGAACGTGGCGACGCGGTCGGTCCGCGAGTGGGCCACGGAGCATGAGCCTGCCGGCGTGGATGTCGTGATCATCGCCGTGCCGGTTCCCGAAATTCAGAGCGAAGCCATGGACATCCTCGCGCCGCTCGGACGCCTCTGCCTGTTTGCCGGCTGGCCGCGGGGCACCTCGGGCGTGCCGCTCGACACGAACCCGATCCACTACAAGAGCCTTGTCGTCACGGGAACGACCGGCGGCGCGCCGCGAGACTACACTTCCGCCCTGAAGCTCATCGGCGCAGGTCGGGTCGACGTGAGGCGGATCGTGTCGCACGTGTTTGCATTCGCCGATATCGCCGCGGCCTACGACGCCGCGGCCAGCGGAACGGCGCTTAAAGTGGTGATCGCGTCGGAAGTCTGAGGGGGCAAGATAAGACGTGGCTATTCTCATCGGCATCGACATCGGCACCCAAGGCACGAAGACTGCCGCCTTCGACGCTGACGGCACGCTCCTCGCCTCGGCGTTCGAGCCCTCCAGGCTCATGCGGCCGAAGCCCGGCGTGGTGGAGGAAGATCCGGCCCGACAGTTTTCCAGCGTCTGCCGCACGATCCAAAAGTGCGTGGCCGAAGCTGCGATCGATCCACATGCGGTGACCGCAATCGGGATCGACGGTCAGATGGCGGGCGTGATCGGTGTCGGCGCGGATGGCCGGCATGTCACGCCCTACGACTCCTGGCTCGACACCCGCTGCGCTTCCTCCATCGATCGAATGCTCGCGAAGGCGGGGCCACTCATCGTCGCACGGACAGGCGGGCCGCCGAGCTTCAATCATG